>DATIEQ010000001.1:0-2866 GCA_035455665.1 Gammaproteobacteria bacterium
CCGGGCCATTGGTCGGGTGCTACTACGGTCATCTCCTCGATGGCGACTTGAGCCGCGTCGGCGGCGTCGAATACCATGGACTGGGCCCATTCGAACGCGGCCATCTCCGCGAGGTACGGGTGACCTGCGTAAGGCGCAGTGGTCTTCAAGAACTCTTCCAGGTGGCGGCTGAACCAGCGCACCGAAGGATGGATGGACGGATGAGCGTCTATATAGCTGCGCCCTAGTCGATCGAACACCTCGTCGCCCACCAGCACCCGCAGACCCGGATAATTGTCCTCCAGGATCTCCAAGAGCCGCAGCCGGTAGGCGTCCACGTAGATGCCCACGCGCTCCTCGGCAGAGGCGCTTGCGGTGCCCACCACCTGGCCGGCCATGTCGTGGTTGCCGGCCAGGACGCAGTCCTGGAACGAGCGCTCGAGCTTTAGGAGCGCGCTCATGCCGCCATCTCCTTGAGGATGGGGGCCGCGATCGCCCGCGCCTGGTCGAGCTCGGCCAAGAGCTCGGCGAGCGGCGGGATGTTCGCATCCCGCTCGATCATGGTGGAGACGGGCCCGAAGATCCGCACCGCCTCGGCGTAGAGGTCCCAGACGCCGCCGATAATGGGATGGTCGTGGGTGTCCACGATGATGTTGCCGTTGAGGCTGTGACCGGCCAGGTGGAACTGGCGCACCCGTGCTGACGGTACGCCCCTCAGGTAGTCCAGGGGGTCGAACCCGTGGTTATGGCTGCTCACGTAGATGTTGTTCACGTCGAGCAGGATGAGGCAATCCGCCTGTTCGCAGATCGCGCTCAGGAACTCCCACTCGCTCACGGCGGATTGGGTGTAGGTGACGTAGCTCGAGACGTTCTCCAGCAGGATCTGGCGCCCTAGGTAGTCCTGCACCTCCCGCACACGGGACGCCACGTGCTTCACCGCCTCTTCGGTGTAGGGCAGGGGCATCAGGTCATGCAGGTTCTTGCCTGCGATGCCGGTCCAGCAGAGGTGATCGGAGATCCAGCGGGGCTCGACGCGTGCCGCGAGCGCTTTGAGCTTCTTGAGGTAGTCACGGTCGAGGGGATCGCCGCTACCGATGGAGAGCGACACGCCGTGCATGACCATGGGGTACAGGGCGCGGAAACGGTCGAGATAGTGGAGCGGCTTGCCGCCGTCCACCATGTAGTTCTCGGAGATGATCTCGAACCAATCGACCGCCGGGCGCTCGCTCAGGATGGCGTCGTAATGGTCGGTGCGCAGCCCGAGGCCGAAGCCGAGATAGGGGCGCGAGGGTTTCGGGGACATGCTCACGATTCTACCCGTGGCGCGATACGGGACCGGGAGTAAAAAGACCCGGCCGTTTTTTCACGACGGCCGGGTCTTGTCATCGAGGTAAAACGGTGAGCGGATTACTTGCCGCCCGCCGCCTCGAACTTGCCGCCGGCCTTGTCGCAGTCGGCCTTGGTCACCACCGTGAAGCCCTTGCCCTTGCAGGAGTTCTGGCCTTTGCAGGCGTGATCGGCGCTCTTGCAGGAGCTCTGGCCCTTGCAGGCGTTGCCGCCCATACACTTACCGGTGGCAGCGCCGGCATCCGCCGCCGTGGCCAGGGGCGCCAGGACGAACAGGCTGGCGGCGACGGCCGCGATGGCAAGACCGGAGACCTTATGAGTCGTGTTCATGGCTGATGTCCTCTAGAGTGGATTGTGATTACCAACATGTCGGATGCGGGTCCTTGCTTCGGGCGGGTCCAGACATCGCCGTTCCGTTCAGAGCGGGATAACTGGTCGGCCCCTATCCTTAACGTTCGGACCAGATATCCGGGATACCGGGCCCTCCCAGGATACGGACCGCCGGGGTTTTGAGATGCACCTGATCAGGAACAAAACATCCCAATCCCCACGTATTAGGGGACCCGGAGGCCTGGCAATTATTACACTCCCACGGCAGCTGGGATGCACTCCGGTCAATCCACCGCTATGATGTTTGAGTACGGAATTTTGCGGGGAGTACACATAATCCCCCGCGTCTTACCTGAGTTCATTGCTCGGGTTTATATCCTGGGGAGGCAAGATGGCGAATTCCTTGGATAAAACCGAAGCAGGCAGCCGGACCTGGATCTACGTCGGCGTGGCGGCGGTGATCGTGGTGGGCGTGCTCGCCTGGTTCCTGATACGCAAGCCGGGAGGCCAGGACAGTGCCGCCGTGGATACCACGCCGACCGTGAGCTTCGACGCCCGGCAGGACACGCTCGGGGTGTCCCTGGGCTCGCCCCAGGCAAAGGTGGTGGTCCGCGAGTTTGCGGATTACGAATGTCCCGCTTGCGGCGGCTTTGAGCCCGTGCTCGAGCAGATGCGCAAGGACTACGTGGACACGGGCGGCGTGCGTTTCGTGTTCTTCGACTATCCGCTGGAGGACCTGCATCCCCACGCCATGGTGGCGGCGCAGGCGGCGCGCTGCGCCGGCGTCCAGGGCCATTATTGGGAGATGCACGACATGCTCTATGCCAAGCAGCAGGACTGGGCGAAGGAGGCCGACCCCACGTCCAAGTTCCAGTCCTATGCAAACGATCTCAAGCTCGACTCCCTGGCCTTGCTGGGGTGCCTGCGTAACGGCGCCACCCGGCAGGCTGTTCGCAAGAGCCAGCAGTACGGTGATTTGCTGGGGCTGCATGCGACACCGAGTTACGCCGTGAACGGCATCGGCCGGGCCGGCGGCATCACCTACGACGAGCTCAAGGTCCTGGTCCAGCACGAGCTCGCGGCAACCGGCAACGGCGCGGCGAAGAACTGAGGTCCGGCCGTGGCCGAGTACCGCATGCAGGGCGCGGACCTTTACGACCGCAACAAGAACCGCCTGGGTTACGTCCGGGACAGCACCGTGTTCGACGCC
>DATIEQ010000002.1:0-2039 GCA_035455665.1 Gammaproteobacteria bacterium
TCCCGCGGCCCACGGCGTGCTGCGCCTGGTGCTGGAGATGGACGGCGAGATCATCACCAAGGCCGACCCGCACATCGGCCTGCTGCATCGCGCCACCGAGAAACTCGCCGAGAGCAAACCCTACAACCAAAGCATCGGCTACATGGACCGGCTCGACTACGTGTCCATGATGTGCAACGAACATGCCTACGTGATGGTGATCGAGAAGCTGTTGGGCGTGACGCCGCCGCTACGCGCCCAGTACATCCGCACGATGTTCGACGAGCTGACGCGCATCACCAACCATCTCCTCTGGCTCGGGGCTCACGGCCTCGACATCGGCGCCATGACGGTGTTCCTCTATTGCTTCCGCGAGCGCGAGGACATCATGGACATGTACGAGGCGGTGTCCGGCGCGCGCATGCACGCGACCTATTACCGCCCCGGCGGCCTGTACCGGGACCTGCCGGCCGCCATGCCCCAGTACGACAAGTCCCGCTTCCGCAGCGACAAGGACCTCACGCGGCTCAACAAGAATCGCCAGGGTTCGCTGCTGGATTTCATCGAGGACTTCGCGGCGCGGTTCCCCGCCTGCGTGGACGAGTACGAGACGCTCCTGACCGACAACCGCATCTGGAAACAGCGCACCGTCGGCATCGGCGTGGTGACGCCGGAGCGGGCCCTGCAGCTCGGTTTCTCCGGCCCCATGCTGCGCGGCTCCGGCATCGAATGGGACCTGCGCAAGAAGCAGCCTTATGCCGTCTACGACCGCGTGGACTTCGACGTGCCGGTGGGCGTGAACGGCGACTGCTACGACCGCTACCTGGTGCGCATCGCCGAGATGCGTCAGTCCACCCGCATCGTGCAGCAGTGCGTGCAGTGGCTGCGCCAGAACCCCGGGCCGGTGATGCTGGAGGACCACAAGGTCACGCCGCCCACCCGCGAGGAGGCGAAGTCGGACATGGAGTCCCTCATCCATCACTTCAAGTACTTCACGGAAGGCTACTGCGTGCCCGCGGGCGAGGCCTATGCCGTGGTGGAGCACCCCAAGGGTGAGTTCGGCATCTACATGGTCTCGGACGGTGCCAACAAACCTTACCGCGTGAAGATCCGCGCTCCAGGCTTCGCCCACCTGGCGGCGCTCGACGAGATGGTGCGCGGCCACATGCTGGCGGACCTCGTGGCCATCATCGGCACCCAGGACATCGTTTTCGGCGAGGTGGATCGCTGATGGAACAGAAGTCTGTGAACGCCTCCGGCCTGTCGGAGCATGCCCGCAAGGTGATCGATGCCTGGGTGAAGAAATACCCCGAAGGGCGGCAGCGCTCGGCCATCTTCGCCGCGCTGCGCGAGGTGCAGCACGAGAACCATGGCTTCCTCACCGTGCCCCTCATGGACGCGGTGGCGGAGTATCTCGATCTCGAGCCCATCAAGGTCTACGAGGTGGCGAGCTTCTACTCCATGTTCGAGACCAAGCCGGTAGGCCGCCACAGCATCTCGGTCTGCACCAACATCTCCTGCATGTTGCGCGGCGCCGACGACATCGTGTCCCATATCGAGAAGAAGCTCGGCATCAAGACCGGTGAGAGCACCAAGGACGGGCGCATCTACCTCAAGTGCGAGGAGGAATGCCTCGCGGCCTGTGCCGGCGGCCCCATGATGATGGTGGACCACAAGTATCACGAGGAGCTGACCCCGGAGAAGGTGGACAAGATCCTGGAGGGCCTCAAATGACCCAGCAGAACCTGGTCTGCTTCCGGACCCTGCAGTTCGACGAGCCCTGGACCTACGCCAGCTACCTGAAGGTGGACGGCTACCAGGCCTGGCGCAAGATCCTCAAGGAGAAGATCCCGCCGGAGCAGATCGTCGAGGAGATCAAGGCCTCGGGGCTGCGTGGCCGCGGCGGCGCCGGCTTCCCGACGGGCGTGAAGTGGAGCTTCATGCCGAAGGCGCCCACCGGGCCCTCCTACGTGGTGTGCAACTCCGACGAGTCCGAACCCGGCACCTGCAAGGACCGGGACATCCTGCGCTACAACCCGCACGCGCTCATCGAGGGCATG
>DATIEQ010000003.1:0-3438 GCA_035455665.1 Gammaproteobacteria bacterium
TTTTCAATCCCCGTATTCTTGTAATAGTTCCTGCTGGGCGCTGTGGGGCTTCTTGCCCTTGTGGCCGAGGCGCCGGTAACGGCCGTCGGCGTGCAGTTCCCAGGCACCGGTGTTGTCCTTGAGATAGCGCTTCAGGTCCACCAGCAGCCGGTCGCGCAGCTTCTTCTGGGTCACGGGGAAGCACACCTCCACGCGCCGGAAGAAGTTCCGTTCCATCCAGTCGGCGCTGGCGCAGTAGAGTTCGCGCTTGCCGTTGTTGTGGAAGCAGTAGACGCGGGTGTGTTCCAGGAAGCGGCCCAGCACCGACCGCACCCGGATGTTGTCGGAGACCCCGGGGATGCCGGGCCTAAGGCAGCTGATGCCGCGCACGATGAGGTCGATCTTCACCCCCGCCATGCCGGCGCGGTACAGCGCCTGGATGACGCCGGGCTCGGTGAGCGCGTTCAGTTTCGCGATGATGCGCGCCGGCTTGCCCGCTTGCGCGTTCTTCCGCTCCCGCTCGATGAACTCCACGACGTCGGCGTGCAGGGTGAAGGGCGACTGCTTGAGCTTGGAGAGCTTGTACAGCTTGCCCATGCTCGTGAGCTGCATGAAGATGCGGTTCACGTCCTCGCCGATGTCGGCGTCAGAGGTGAACAGGCTGTAGTCCGTGTAGATGCGCGCGGTACGCGGGTGGTAGTTGCCGGTGCCGAGGTGCACGTAGCGGCGCAGGCGCCGCCCCTCGCGCCGCACCACCAGGATCATCTTGGCGTGGGTCTTGTAGCCCACGATGCCGTAGACCACGTGGGCGCCGGCCTCCTGCAGGCGGTTCGCGAGGGCGATGTTGTCCGCCTCGTCGAAACGCGCTCGCAGCTCGATGACCACGGTCACCTCCTTGCCGCCGTGGGCCGCCGCCAGCAGCGCATCCACGATGGGCGAGGCGGGGCCGGTGCGGTAGAGCGTCTGCTTGATGGCGAGCACCTTGGGGTCGGCGGCCGCCTGCCTCAGGAAATCCAGCACCGGCGTGAAGGACTCGTAGGGGTGGTTGAGCAGCACGTCCCGTTCCGCGAGCACGTCGCAGATGTCCTTCTTGGCGGCGAGGACTTTAGGGAGTCCGGGCTGGAAGGGGGGATACTTGAGCTCGGCCCGTTCCACCATGTCGTAGAGGGCGTCCAGGCGGCTCAGGTTCACCGGTCCTTCCACGGCGAAGAGTTCCTCGGGCCCGAGTTCGAACTCGGAGAGCAGGAAGGCGGAAGTCTCCTCGGGGCATTCCGCCGCCACCTCGAGGCGCACCGCGTCGCCGTAGCGGCGGGAGGCGAGCTCGCCCTGCACCGCGCGCAGCATGTCGTCGATCTCTTCCTCGTCCACGTACAGGTCGCTGTTGCGGGTCACCCGGAACTGGTAGCAGCCCGCCACCTTCATGCCCGGGAACAGCTCCTCCACGTAGGCGTGGATGACGGAAGAGAGCAGCACGAAGTGCTGGCCGCCCTTGCCGGGCGGCGGCAGCTGGATGACCCGCGGCAGGGAGCGCGGCGCCTGCACCACCGCCATGCCACTGTTGCGGCCGAAGGCGTCCTTGCCCTCCAGCGAGACGATGAAGTTCAGGCTCTTGTTGAGGATGCGCGGGAAGGGATGGGCGGGATCGAGTCCCATGGGGCTCAGGACCGGCAGCACCTCCTCGTCGAAGTACTTGCGCAGCCAGGCCTCCTGCGCGGCGGTCCACTCGCTGCGGCGCAGCACGCGGATGCCTTCCTTCTCCAGCGCCGGGATGATGAGCTCGTTCAGGGTGCGGTATTGCTGGCGCACGATGTCGCGCGCTTCCTCGCTGATGGCGTGCAGCGCCTCCGAGGCCGGCAGGTCGTCCGGCGTGGCGGGCGCGGAGTCGAGTTCCAGGCGCTGCTTCAGGCCCGCCACGCGGATCTCGAAGAACTCGTCCAGGTTGGTGCAGGCGATGCACAGGAAACGCAGGCGTTCCAGCAGCGGGACCGCCGTGTCCTGGGCGAGATCCAAGACGCGCCGGTTGAAGGCGAGCTGGCTGAGCTCGCGGTTGATGTACAACCCGGCTTGGCGGAGGTCCACGGTGTCCACGGCGTTCTATATATATGTTTTGCTTGACAATCTTATGACAAACGCCGGAGCGGTGGACAGGCGCGACGGTTTCGCTCGGGGAATACCTCCACCTTGGCCTCAAAACCACAGTCGCGTGCCGCCTGTTGCGTGTCACTTGATCTACGTCATTCCGTAACAGTTCTGTCATAGCCCACGCTTAACCTTGCTGGCCATCCGGCCCTGGGTCGGCAGGTTTTTACATCCGTCTCAAAAGAAACGTGACTTTTCTACTTTAAGGAGACTTCTGACATGCGTAAGACACTCTTGCTGGCTCCCGTGGCCGCGGCTGTGGCCCTGGCCCTCTCCCCGGTGGCCCAGGCCGACGACGCCGGCACGACCACCATCAGCAACACCGGCTTCATCGACTTCACCAGCATCAACACCAAGAATGCCGGTGCGACGGTCGACCCGAACGGTTACGGCCTGGACGTGACCCGCTGGTACCTGACGGTGCTGCACACCATCGACGACACCTGGTCCACCAACCTGACCACGGACTTCAACCTGCTCAGCAACAAGGATTCCGTCGGCGGCAAGTTCACCGAAGGCGAGACCCAGGTCTTCATCAAGAAGGCCTACCTGCAGGGCAAGTTCAGCGACATGGCGGTGCTGCATATCGGCTCCTACGACATGCCCTGGGCCCCGTACGTGGAAGGCATCTACGGCTACCGCTTCGTGGAGAAGACCCTGACCGACAGGGAAAGCTTCAGCAACACAGCCGACTGGGGCATCAACCTGAGCGGTAACAACGGCATGTTCAATTACTCGGCCTCGATGGTCAACGGCGGCGGCTTCAAGAACCCAAGCCGCAGCAAGGGCATGGACTTCGATGCCCGCCTGGGCTTCGTGCCGGTGGACGGGCTGACCATCGCGGTGGACCTGTTCAGCGGCAAGCGCGGCCTGGATACGGAGACGACCCCGGCGGTGAACACCGCCAGCCGCCAGGACCTGTTGGTGGCCTGGAAGGCCTCGGGCCTGACCGTGGGCGCCGAATACATGACCGCGGACAAGTACAACGACGTGCTGACCCCCGCGGGTTCCCCCACCACCAAGTCCGACGGCTACTCCGTGTTCGGATCCTTCGACATCCCCAACACGGATTACTCCGTGTTCGCGCGCGATGATTCCTTCAAGCCGAAGAAGGACACGGATTCCTCGCTGGAAGACAAGTACTTCAACGCGGGGTTCGCCTGGAAGACGAACAAGAACCTGACCTGGGCTTTTGCGTACAAGAACGACAAGCTGTCCGACAGCTCGGGCGTCGACGTCAAGACCGAGGAGTTCGGCGTCTGGGCGCAGGTGAAGTTCTAAGCACGTCTCTCTCAAGCTAAATCCGAGCCTCCGAGAGTT
>DATIEQ010000004.1:0-4446 GCA_035455665.1 Gammaproteobacteria bacterium
CGTGTGCTCTTCCGATCTCAACAGGCCACTTGGTGCACGGAGACCCGGTCGCGGAGATCGTGAAGCTCGCGGAACGGGTCAAAGCGGATCTGGTGGTGGTCGGGCACCGGGAGCGCGGGCCCGTCGCCCGCTGGTGGAACACGCCCACCAGCATGTCGCTCCTGGACAAGCTCGACTGCAGCGTACTCATCGGCATGAAACAGGGACCCACGCGGTCCTGATACAGAAGAGCTCAGGGCATCTCCACCCAGGCCGGCACGTCGCGCCAGCATTCCCCGAGTTCCTCGTCGAGTACGCGTCCGTTCGGCTCGAAATCGGTCACCAGCCGCCAGAAGCGCGCCGAATGGTCCAGGCAGCGGGTGTGTGCCAGCTCGTGGATGAGCAGATAGCGCACCAGTTCCGGCTCCAGGAACAACAGCTTGTAATTGAGGCTCAGGGTCTTGTTCGAGGAGCAACTGCCCCAGCGGCTGGTCTGCCCGCGGATCTGCAGCCGCTTGTAGCGGAAACCTGTCTCGGCGCTGAGCCGTGACGCGTAGACACTGAAATATTCGCGCGCCTTCTCCGTGAGCCAGCGACGCAAGGCATCACGCGCCGCGCGTTCATCGCGACCGTCGTAATGCACCGTGAGAGTCCGGCCGGCCCCAGCGGTCACACGCGCATGGCTGCCGCTGCGCGAGCGATACCGAACCGCCCAGTGCTCGTCGATGCCGCGCAGTTCCAGGCTCTCGGGCAGGCTGAGGTCCGCATCCACGATCTGCTCGTGCATGCGTTTCCAGGTGTCATGGATCCATTGCCGGTGGCGTAGCACGAAAGCACGAGCGCGTTCCCGGCTCACGTGCCGCGGAATCACGATCTCGACTCCCTGCCAGGGCGTGATCTTCACTTGCAGTGACTTGGCCCGCGGGCTGCGGCGCCAGTGATAGGTCTGGGAGCCGTTCATCCGATTCTCCGCCTGTCGTCCTCTTATGCCCCGCCTTTCTCGGCCCGGTACTCATCCCGGGCCGCCAGCACCGTCGATTCCGACTCGAACAGCTCGGGCAGCACGAACTCGAACTCATGGCGATGCACGGAGATGATGTCGCCGTGCTTCAGCGCGCGATCGCCGGTCACGCGGTCGCTGTTGACGAAGGTGCCGTTGATGCTGCCCTGGTCCGTAATCCAGAACGAGTGGCCGCGCCGCTCGATGAGCGCGTGACAACGGCCCACGGTCGGCTCGGCCGCGAGCACATATTGCACCTCCGGGTCATAGCCGGCGACGCGCCCGATGATCGTCGATTTCTCACTCAGCTCGTAACGTTTGATGTCATTAGGGTTGCTGATGTCGTACAGCACCGCCTGCAGGCCGTCCGCTTGGCCTGCGGCTACTTCGCGTTTGGGCATGAATGACTTGATGCCCCCACGACTCCATATGAAAAACGCCCCGCCGCCGATCGCCATGATCAGCAGCAGACCGAGTATCCACAGCCACAGCGTGCTACCAGAGCCCTCCTCCGATTGCTGCAAGCGCGCGAGTGGCGTGGCGAGCGCGGGTCCCTGGGCTGCGACCGGCGCGGTGAGTTCCGTCTGTTCCTCCGTGGGCGGTGCCGCCTTGGCGTTCTTCAGGGTGTCACTGACGCGTTTATAGATGTCGTCCAGGTCTCCCGCCTGGTAGGCGCGGTAGTACCCCGCGCCCGTCTTCTCCGCGAGCGTCTGCATCAGCTCGAAATCCGCCTGGTCAGTGAATGCGACGCCGAAGATGCGCACGTGCTTGGACACGGCTTCCGGCACCAGCGACTGGGTGATCCAGTGGATCTTGTCGCTGTCGCGGGTGGCGTTACCCACGTCCACGTAGCCGTCGGTCATGAGGATCACGTATTTCTGGGCGTCGCTGCGTCCGTGGCTATCGAGCTCGTAGAGGGCACGCTCCAGGGCGGCGCCGATATCGGTCCACTGGCCGCGGTAATCCAGCTTCTGCAAGGAACTCAACGCATGCGCGCGAGCCTCGGCGTTCGCCGCCGTGAGCGGCATCAGCACCGTGGGCGTGGTGGCGAACTCGATGAGCGAGACGTGGGTATCCTCCGCCTGGCCGTTGATGAAGTCCGTGACTGCCTTGGGCGCCAGACGGTTGGGGTCGTTGCCGCGCATGCTGCCGGAGTTGTCCAGCACCAGCACCACGTCCTGCGCGGCATACGCGGGCAAAGCGGCGCCGAGCGCGAGCCAGGCACCGAGGAAAACGGCCGTCCGATAAGCGCGTGTCATGAGCTCCCTTTTATCCGGTGGGTGTTCCCGCCACCATTGTAGCGGGGGCGGGCAACTTGCCCCAGACCTAAAAAAGCGCCGTACAGGAAAGGCTTAGATGGGGTTCTTAAAGCATATTTTCCAGCGCCCTCAAGTAGATAGACGGGAAATGTATAAAAAACCGCCACTTCGCTTTGGCGCCCCGGGCCTGCGGTAGCCGGGCCTCGGGCCCGCTTCCGTCGCCCAGGACCGGGATGACAGCTGTAACTCGACACCCCCGCGATAAGCACCGGATAATGGCGCCCCCTCCGTTCCTGACCCCCCATGCCCGCCATCCTCGAAGTCCGCGACCTCGTCAAACGTTATCCGGGAGTCACCGCCGTCGACGGCCTCTCCTTCGCCGTGGAAGCGGGTGAATGCTTCGGTCTCTTGGGCCCGAACGGCGCCGGCAAGACCACCACGGTGGAGATCATGGAAGGCATCACCGTGCCCAGCAGCGGCCAGGTGCTGTACCGCGGCACGCCCGTCGACGCGCGCTTCAAGCAGGAGGTGGGCATCCAGTTCCAGTCCACCGCCCTGCAGGATTTCCTCACGGTAGCCGAGACCCTGAAGCTCTTCCGCAGCTTCTACGCACGCGGCGTGGACGTGGCCGAACTGGTGGAACTCTGCACTCTCGGTGAGTTCCTCAACCGCGACGCGCGCAAGCTCTCGGGTGGACAGAAGCAGCGCCTGCTGCTCGCGCTCGCCCTGGTGAACGACCCCGAGATCCTGTTCCTGGACGAGCCCACCACCGGCCTCGATCCCCAGGCGCGGCGTAATTTCTGGGACCTGGTCCGCACCATCAAGGCCCGCAAGAAGACCGTGATCCTCACCACCCATTACATGGAGGAAGCTTTCCTGCTCTGCGACCGCATCGCGATCATGGACCACGGCCGCATCATCGCCGCAGGCCCGCCGGCTTCCCTCCTCGCCGGCCACTTCCACGACGTCATCCTGCAACTGCCCAAGTCCGAGTTCACCATCGACCCCAGCGCACTCGGTCTGCCCGTCATGGACGCCGGTGAGTACGTGGAGATATCCACCGACGACGTGAACGGTACGGTGGAGCGGCTCATCGAGAAGCGGGTGTCCCTTGCACGACTGCAGATACGGGCCCGCACCCTCGAGGACCTGTTCCTGGAACTCACCGGCAAGGAGCTGCGCGCATGATCCGCCGCTTCATCGCCGTGCTCAAGGCACGCAACCTGGAGTTCCTGCGCGACCGCTCCGCCCTCGGCTGGAACATCGCGCTGCCGGCGCTCATCGTCATCGGCATGTGGTTCATCTTCTCCGGCGGCGACAAGCCCTTGTTCAAGGTGGCGGTGCTGAACGGCAGCATCCCTATCGCCCAGATCGACAATGCATTCCTGAAGACCCGCTACGTGGATTTCTACAGCGTCAGCGAGGTCGGCCAGACTGAGGTGAAGGTCGCGCACAACCAGGTGGATATGCTCCTGGACCTGCGCGAGCCCGCGTCGCCTCACTATTGGGTCAACGAGAGCTCTCCCAAGGGCTATGTACTCGAGCGGATACTGGCGGGTGAGACCGACGCCCGCTACAGCCGTGAGACCGTGAGCGGCCGCGCCATCAACTACGTGGACGGGCTGATCCCGGGTGTGCTCGGCATGAACATGATGTTCTCCTGCCTGTTCGGCGTGGGCTACGTCATCGTGCGCTACCGCAAGAACGGGTTCCTGAAACGGCTCAATGCCACGCCCCTCAAGGCCTTCGAGTTCATCGCTGCCCAGGTGGGTTCCCGCCTCCTGCTCATCATGAGCATCACCATCGCGGTCTTCGCCGGCACCCACGGGCTCATCGGCTTCTACATGGCGGGGAGCTACCTGACCCTGCTCTTGGTGGCGGTGCTCGGCGCCACCTCCATGATATCTGTCGGACTCATGGTGGCGGCCCGGGTCGCGAGCGAGGAGTTCGCCGGCGGCCTCCTGAACCTCGCCTCCTGGCCCATGATGTTCCTCTCGGGCGTGTGGTTCTCGCTGGAGGGCGCACCCGTCTGGCTGCAGCATGCCGCGAAGGTCTTCCCCCTCACCCAGATGCTGGACGGTGCCCGCAAGGTGATGCTGGACGGGGCCAGTCTCGCTGACATCTGGCCGCAGCTCCTGTCGCTCGCGGGCATGAGTGCATTGTTCCTGACCATAGGGTCCATCGGTTTCAAGTGGAAGAACGAATAAG
>DATIEQ010000005.1:0-2582 GCA_035455665.1 Gammaproteobacteria bacterium
CCCACCACCGGCAACATGACCCCGGCAGCGCGCAATTGCTTGATGATGGTCGGGATATCGCCGGGCATCGCCGCGATATAGAGCACATCCGGCGGCGTCGCCAGGGCCTTGATGTGCTGGATCTGCACGCTGTAGTCCGTATCCTTATACCGGTAGGTCTCCTCGGTCAGGATCGAGTCGCGCCCGGCCAGAGCGATCCAGCGGTCCTTGAAGTAGCCGGCCAGCAAGCGGGTATATTCGACCCCTTTGTCGTAGACGAGGGCGATTTTGCGCGCGTGGAGCGTGTCATACATGAACTCGGCGCCCGCGGCGGCCTGGACGTTATCTCCGAAGCAGGCGAGGAAGAGCGTCGAGCCGACGGTCACCGGCAGGCGGGGCGAGGTGGCGCCGTAGGTGACGAAAGGCACGCCCGCCCGCTGGGCGAAGGGACCGGAGATGAGCACCGAGTCGGTATCGCCAAAACCGACGAGGGCCGCTGGATGTTCCTTCAAGAGCTCACCGGTCACCTGCCCGATGGTGGCCGGATCAGTCTTGCCGTCCTTGACCACCAGATTAATCGAAGTGCCCAGCACACCCCCGGCGGCATTGATCTCCTGCGCCGCCAGCAGGGCGCCGTTCTGGCCTTCCGTGTCCAGGCCGTCCATAGGGCCGCCGACATTAAACAGGCCGCCAATCATAATCGGCGCGGCGGCGCTACTGGGGCGATGTGCTAGTTGGGCCAGGCCAGCGCCTTGATCTGTAAGAACTCGGCCTTGCCCAGCAAGCGATTGATCTTGATACACAGCGTGTGCGCCGTCAGTTTGGTATACAACCGCGCGCACAAGCCGTCCAAGGAATACGCGTGATTGGTCTCGATATGAAACTGCTCCGCCAACTGCCCGTTGACCGTTTCCACGATCTGGCGCACCCCATTGATCAGCCGCCGCACGGCCGGGGCCACTTGGGCCGCCTGGTTGCGCTTGGGCAAGGTCACGACCCGCACCCCCTGCCCGGCCAGTTCCGCCGCCAAGGCCGTGCTGATATAGCCTTTATCCCCTACCACGAGCCGCTCGCGCAACCCAAACAGCAGCCCCGCCCCCACCGTCAGATCGGCTTCATTAGCCGGGGCCAGGATGAAATCCAGGATCACCCCGCCCAAGGTCATGAGACAATGCAGTTTGTAGCCATACAGGGTTTGCTTTTTGCTGGCACAGCGTCCAAAGCGCGCCTCGTGCGTGGCCCACTCGCGCGATCCACCGGGCACCAGATGAAAGCCCATGACCGGGATGGGCAAACTATCGATCACACACTGGTTATCCGCGGCCAAGTCGAGGCTGCGCAACACAAGCTGGCGCACGAGATTAATCGCCCCGGCCAAGGCGCGGCGGCGGCGGTTGAAGCGGGTGCGGCTCGGCACCTGGGGAAACAGGGCGCGCAGCGGGGGTTCGCGCCACCAGGCCAGCAGTTCGGTTTCTTTATCCAGGCCGCGACATTCGCCAATGAGGGCCATGGCAATCAACTCACTATCACTACAGTCGGGTTGGGGACCGGGTCGCTGCAGCCGCGGGGCGATCTCGGTCCAGGCATCGTCGACCAGACAATAGATCCACAAGCAGAAATCGGCGAATTGGGTTATCATGAGCCTGGGTCTCCTGGGTAGGGCTGGGTTGGTGTCGTTACCCCCAGTATACGTGGGAGACCCGTCTTTTTGTAGGCGATCTAGCACATCGCCCCAGTAGAGATCCCCGAGTGGCGTCTGGCCGAGGTGGTGGGCGGCTTCGACCGCCTGTGTCAGGTGGTCGATACCCGCCTGCTGCGCATGGAAAGCCAAAGCCCGGGCACCCGCGGCGCGAGAATAGGCCAGCGCTTGCTCCCACATGCCCGCCTCATAGCAGTGATAGGCCAGATCTTCCAGGTAGCGTTCGCGTAAGAGCGCGGAGGTGGCGAGCCTTTCCAGGGCGGCGGCGATGCTGCGATGCAATCCCTGCCGCTCGCGCACCAGCAACTCGCCGGCGATGGCCTGTTGCGTTAGCGCGTGGCGAAAGGCGAACTGGTCCGCCGCTTCTTCAGTCACTAACTGGGCGGCTGTGACCTCTTTGAGGAGGGCCAACAGCTGATTTTCCTCGTAGCGCAGAACCGCTTGTAGCAGGGTCACATTAAAACGGCGCCCGGTGACGGCGGCAAAAGTTAAGAGCCGTTGCGCCGCCGGGCTCAAGTACGCGATCCGCTGTTGCACCGCTTCCTGCACGCTGCGCGGCACGACACTCCGGTGGGCGGTGCGCTGCCAGATGCCATCCCGGAGCACCAGTTCGCCGGTGGTCATGAGCGCCTTGAGCAGTTCTTCAACGAAGAAGGGATTGCCTTCGGAGTGGGCGTAGAGGGTGTCGAGGAGATCGGCATGAACCTCCGGCTTCAGATCCAGAATCGCGTTCAGCATCGCCGCGACATCTTCCTGGGAAAGCCGCTCCAGCGTGACTTCCTCGACCAGGCGGTCCCGGTCGAGCTGGGCCCGCCACTGCCGCAGTGGCGGATGGCGTTCATCACTGCGGTAGGTAACGAGTACGAGGAGGGGGACGCGGCGGCAGCGGCGGACCAGATAGAGC
>DATIEQ010000006.1:0-12967 GCA_035455665.1 Gammaproteobacteria bacterium
TGGGGAAGTCCAGCAACGCGGATGTATCGGCCCCCGCGGCGGCGGCGCTACGGGCGAACTCAGGCGATAGCGGCGTGCCGGATTGCAGCAGGAGGTCCGCCGCCAGGCTCTCGCCCGCCTGCTGCACCACCGCGGTCTGCACCCGGGCGGTGAAGAAGCCCACGGCGGAGACGGCGGCGAGCGCGAGTGCGAGCGCCGTGCCCATCACCGTGAACTCGCCGCTCCTAAGGCCGCGGCGGAACTGGCGCAGCGAGAGGCGCACCAGCGTCATGCCGGGCGCTCCAGGCGGCCGCCGTGCAGGTGGAGCGTGCGGGCGCAGCGCGCGGCGAGCTCGGTGTCGTGGGTGACGAGCACGAGCGTCGCATGGCGTTCGCGGTTCAGCTTAAACAGGAGGTCGATGATCACTTGGCCCGTGGCGGCATCCAGGTTGCCGGTGGGCTCGTCGGCGAACAGCAACGCCGGGCGGGTGGCGTAGGCGCGGGCGATGGCCACCCGTTGCTGCTCGCCGCCCGAGAGCTTCGGCGGGTAATAGTTCGCGCGCGCCTCGAGCCCCACGGCCGCGAGCACGGCGCTCGCAGCCGCTTCCGCGTCAGGGTCGTCCCCGAGTTCGAGCGGCAGCATCACATTCTCGAGAGCGGTCAAGCCGGGCAGCAAGTGGAAGGACTGGAATACGAAGCCGATCTCCCGCGCGCGCCGCGCCGCGCGGGCGTCCTCGTCGAGGCCGCTGAAGTTCACGCCGTCCAGCCACACTTCGCCACGGCTGGGCACGTCGAGGCCCGCGAGCAGACCGAGGAGGGTGGACTTGCCGGAACCGGAAGGGCCGACGATGGCCACGGACTCGCCGCGGCGGATGGCGAGCGACACGCCCTCGAGGATGGTCAGCACTCCATCCGGACTGTTAACCTGTTTGGAGAGCCCCTCCGCGCGGAGGAGCGTGTCGCCGGGAGCAGTCGTGGGCATGTCGAGACGCATCCTCTGTTGCCTTCTGTTGTTGCTCGTGACGGCCGCGGCGGCGGCCCCGGCGACTCCGCCCGTCATCCTGGTCATGGGCGACAGCTTGAGTGCGGGCTACGGCCTCCATCCCGGCGAGGGTTGGGTCGAACTCCTTCGACAGAGGCTTGTGGCGCGCGGCTATTACTATACCGTCGTGAACGCCAGCGTCAGCGGCGAGACCACCTCCGGCGGCCTCACACGCCTGCCGCAGGCGCTCGAACAGAACAGGCCAGCGGTCGTCATCCTGGAACTCGGCGCGAACGACGGGCTGCGGGGCACACCGGTAAAGGTCATGCAGGATAACCTGGGGCGGATGATCCAGCTTTCAAGGAAGGCGGGGGCGAAAGTCCTGCTAGCGGGGATCCTCCTGCCGCCCAACTACGGCCAGCGATTCACTCAGGAGTTCAGCGCCGTGTATACGGGCTTGGCGCAGCGGTATCACGTGAGCCTGCTGCCATTCCTGCTCGAGGGCGTGGCTGAACAGCGTCAGCTCATGCAGGCGGACGGCATGCATCCCGTCGCCACGGCGGAACCGCGGGTGCTGGACAACGTCTGGCCGAAGCTCGCTCCCCTGCTCGGGGGACCCGCCGCCAAATGAAACACTCCATCCGCAGCTTCGCGGCGCTCGGCGCCTACGCAGCCGGAATCCTGTTTTGCTTCTCGCCCTGGGCCTCGCCGGGGCTCGCCCTGGGACTCGGGCTCGTCTTCGCGCTCGCCCTCGACAATCCCTATCGGGACCGCGGCGGCCGCTACGTACGGGGCTTGCTGCAGGCGAGCGTGGTGCTGCTCGGCTTCGGGGTGGACATCGGGCTCCTGCTGCGGGCGGGGTTGCACGGCCTCGCGTTCGCCGCCGTCAGCATCGCCGCGACCTTCGCACTGGGCTATGCCCTCGCGCGTTATCTCGCGGTGGAGCGCAAGGCCTCGTTGCTGATCTCCGCCGGCACGGCCATCTGTGGCGGTTCCGCCATCGCCGCCGTCGGCAGCGCCGTGGGGGCGGAGCGCGGCGAGATCTCGGTGGCCATGGGCACGGTGTTCCTGCTGAACGCGGTGGCGCTGTTCCTGTTCCCGCTGCTCGGGCACCTCCTGGGCCTTTCCCAGGAACAGTTCGGGACCTGGGCGGGCATCGCGATCCACGACGTATCGTCGGTGGCAGGCGCGGGCGCAGCCTACGGAGCCGACGCTCTGCGCACCGCCACGGTGGTGAAGCTCTCGCGGGTGCTGTGGATCGTGCCGGTGACGCTCATCGCCGCCCGTTTCTTCCCGGCACCCACCGCGTCCCGCGGACGGCTGCCCCTGCCCTGGTTCATCGTCGGGTTCCTGTTGGCTTCTCTCGCCGCCGAGCTCGTGCCGGCGATTGCCGCTTGGACGCCGCTGCTCGTCCGCGCTGCGCGCATAGGTTTCGCCGTGACCCTGTTCTGCATCGGCGCCTCCCTCTCCCGCGGCGCGCTCAAGGCGGTGGGTTATAAGCCGCTGCTGCAGGGCGTACTGCTGTGGGTCTTCGTCAGCACGGCCGCACTGTGGGCCGTGTTGGAGCTGGGCGCCAGCGCCTAGGGTCCGCGCGTCTTCACCGCCCAGTCGAGGATCAGCTTCACACGCGGTGTGACGAGCTTCGCGGCCTCCGCGTAGTCCACCCAGCGGTATTCCATGTGTTCGCGTATGCCGGTCGCGGGGTTCGCGGCAAGCGTGACCTGCTCTTCCAGCGTGCGCGCCAGGTAATAGCGCGCCACCTTGCCGCGGGCGTAGGGCTCGGTCTCTGCATGGATCTCGCCCCAGGCGAAGTCCAGCGCCGCGAGGCCGGTCTCCTCCTGCACCTCGCGCCGGGCGGCGTCGAACGGCGCTTCGCCGGGCTCCACCATCCCCTTGGGGAAATCCCAGTGCCGGAAGGCGCGCAGCAACAGGAAGCGGGGACCGTCTGCGGTCTCGCGGACCACGACGACACCCGCCGACAGCCGCGTGCTCAGGCGGCTTCGCCCGCGAGCTGCTTGCGGTAGTGCTGCAGGTCCCGCACCGACTCGAGCTTGGTCTTGAGGATGCGCGACAGGCTCTCGAGGATTCGGGCGATGACCTTCTGCTGCCATTCCCGGTCGAACTTGATCTGCTGGTTGAGCCAGCGCTCCATCCAGCCCGGCTCCGGCACGCGGCTCTGCACCGTGTCGTTGGGGAAGAGCTTCTTGCTCACGTGCAGGTTCGTCGGGTGCAGCGCATGGGAGGTACGGATGCTCGCCATAAGCACCCCCATGCGGGCGAAGGCCATGCGCGCCACGTCGCCTTGCTTCTCGATGGCGCGCTCCATGAAGCGGCGGTAGCAGCCGCCGTGGCGCGCCTCGTCCTGGGAGATGAGGCCGTAGATGTGCTTGATCACGGGTTCGGTATGCCACTCCGCCGCGCACTGGTACCAGTGGGTGAGGCGGATCTCGCCGCAGAAATGCATCATCAGGGTCTCGAGCGGCGGCGCCGGGTCGAACTCGAATCGCACCGCGTGCAGCTCCTCCTCGGTGGGCAGCATGTCCGGGCGGAAGCGGCGCAGGTACTCCTGCAGCACCAGCGAGTGCTTCTGTTCCTCGTAGAACCAGATGGACATGAAGGCGGAGAAGTCCGAGTCCTGGCGGTTGTCGCGCAGGAACATCTCGGTGGCCGGGAGCGCCGACCACTCGGTGATGGCGTTCATCTTGATGGTGTGGGCCTGCTCGTCGGAGAGGAGCTCGGGGCGGAAGTCGTGCCAGGGCACGTCCTTATCCATGTTCCAGCGGAGCTTCTCGAGCGACTTGAACAGATGCGGGTACAGCATGGGAGATTCTCTCTGATAGGGGAGCCCGGTCCGGTGCTACGCCGGCGCGGGTGTTCAAGGAGGCGAATGCACCTCCATTCTAGGGACTTATGCGCAGCGCTGCTCGGTGGAACCTATGGCCTGGACGTGGAAGAAGAAAACCCAATTTCAACAGGACGTTAGCGCAACTGATCTGGGCTCGCCGATGCCAAGACTCCCCTCTCGGCACTGCTAGAATGCGGGCATGAAGACCCTGCTCGCCATCCGTCACGTGCCCTTCGAAGACTTGGGGTCCTTCGAGCAGCCGCTCGCGGAGGCGGGCTACATCATCCGTTATCTGGCCGCTCCCACCGCGGACTTCGGCGCTTTCGAGCAAGAGCCGCCGGACCTGCTCGTGATACTCGGCGGTCCCATCAGCGTGAACGACGCCAAGGATTATCCCTTTCTCTCGGCTGAGCTGAAGTTCATCGAGGCGCGGCTCAAGTCGGGCGCACCGACGCTCGGCATCTGCCTCGGCAGCCAGCTCATGGCGAAGGCGCTGGGCGCGGAGATTCACCGGGGCAAGCGTATGGAGATCGGCTGGAAGCCGCTCACGCTCACGCAAGCGGGCAAGCACTCGCCGCTGAGACACCTCACCGCCCCCGTGCTGCATTGGCACGGGGACGTCTTCGAGCTGCCGGCAGGGGCGGAGAATCTCGCCTCCACGGATATCACGTCTAACCAGGGTTATACCTGGGGCAAGTCGGCGCTCGCGGTGCAGTTCCATCCGGAAGTGACGGCGCGGGGATTGGAGCAGTGGTACGTGGGCAATACCGGCGAGCTCAAGGAGCAGGGCCTCACACCCGGCGCTCTGCGCCGCGACGCGGCGGCGCATGCCGCCACGTTGGAGAAACAGGGTGGAGCTTTCCTGTCGGAGTGGCTCAATTCGCTTTGATGACGATCTCGGGCTCGATGGTGATGTCGGTCTTGAGGCTGTTGGCGATGAAGCACTGCTCGTGGCCGAGCTCCACCGCGTGCTGCACGGCCGCCGGATCCGCGGGGCCCTTCAGCACGATACGGGGGTGGAGCGTGATGCGGGTGACGCGGATGGGCCTGTCGTCCTCCGGCATGAAGCCTTCCGCCCGGTCCTCGTATTCCACCACGTCGAGCCGCTTGCGCGCGGCGATGGCGAGGAAGGAAAGCATCTGGCAGGAAGCGGCCGCCATCAGCAGGAGCTGCTCGGGGTTCAATAGCGCCAGGTCGCCGCGGAAAGCCGGGTCGGAGGACATCTTGAGCTGGGCCTTGGCGGGTGGCGCGCTCATCTCGTGGGTCCGGCCGTACTGCTCGTAGCCGGCGCCGGTGCTGCCGCGCCAGCTGCAGACGGCGGTGTAGTGATGCTCTTTGTGTGTTGTCATAAGTCAATTGCCTCAATCTCGAAGTCATCTCATAAAGCGTCGCGAGCGCAGGCAGGACGAGGCGCGCGACGGCGAGGAACCGGAGTGTACTCCGATAGTACATGAGGATTTCGAGCCGGCGCGCAACAAAGTCATGCCAAGCGCAGCAGCTTTATGTGATGACTTTTAGCGTCCGGTGAATTTGCGCATTAGAGGAAAATAGATCGAGTAGGGAAGCATGCGGAAGAATTTGAGCAGCAGCACGAAGCGCATGGGGAAGGCGATCTCGAACCTGCCCTTGAGAATGCCCCGGTAGAGCGCCTCCGCCGCTGCCTCGGGCTGCATGAGGAAGGGCATGGGGAACTTGTTCTCCGCCGTCATAGGCGTGTCCACGAAGCCGGGATTGCAGACGGATATCTTGAGGCCCGCGCGCTCAAAGAGCGGCTTCAGGGATTCAGCGAGGTTGATGAGGGCCGCCTTGGTGGGGCCATAGGCGGAGGCCAGCGGCAGGCCGCGGTAGCCCGCGACGCTCGCGACTAGCACCACGTGCCCTGATTTGCGTCGCCGCATGGAGGGCAGGAGCGCGTCGATGCCGTTCACCACGCCCTGGTAGTTCACCTGCATGTGGGCGGCGAGCGTCTCGGCCTTGAAGCTCTCGAGCTTCACGGGTTCGTACATGCCGGCGTTGAGCACGGCGAGGGCGATGGGGCCTTGCTCCGCCTCGATGGCGGCGACGGCGCGCCGCATCTCCTCGAGGTCGGTGACGTCCAGAGGCCAGGGGCGCACGGTGTCGGCGAGCGCTTGGCCCGCGGTCTCCGCCAGGGGTTCGGGGCGGCGGCCGGAGATGACCACGCGCCAGCCCCGGCTCGCGAGCTTCAAGGCGAGTTCCCGGCCGATACCGGTGCCGCCGCCGGTGATCCAGGCCAGAGGTCTGTCGTTGCCGCTCATGGCGGTATTGTAAGACGGCGCACCGTCCACAGCCTGGGTTATCATCAAAGCCCGCGCGAGTTTGGGGATATCCGTGGAAAAGCTTTGGCTCAAGGAATATCCGGCCGGGGTGCCCGCCGAGATCGACGTCAACAAGTACGCGTCGGTCAAGGAGATCTTCGAGCAGGCCTGCCGCGAGTTCGCCCACCTGCCGGCCTTCGTGAACATGGACGTGGCCCTCTCCTACGGCGAGCTCGACGCCCTGAGCGCGCGCTTCGGGGCCTGGCTCGTCAAGGAGCGGGGCCTGAAGCGCGGCGACCGCGTCGCCATCATGATGCCGAACCTCTTGCAATACCCCGTGGCGCTCTTCGGCGTGCTGCGCGCCGGGCTCACGGTGGTGAACGTGAACCCGCTGTACACCGCTCGCGAGGTGGAGCACCAGCTCAAGGACGCGGGCACGCGCGCCATCGTCATCCTCGAGAACTTCGCCCACACGCTGCAGGAGATGCACGACCAAGGCGCCCTCGACACCATCGTCACGACGCAGGTCGGCGACCTCTTCCCGACCGTGAAACGCGGCCTCGTGAACTTCGTGGTGAAGCGCGTCAAGAAGATGGTGCCGGCCTGGAAGCTGCCTGGCAGCATCCGCTTCCGGGACGCGCTCGCCGCCGGCGCGCGCCATCCGCTGGACGCCATCGAGATCGGTCACGACGACGTGGCCTTCCTGCAGTACACGGGCGGCACCACCGGCGTCTCCAAGGGTGCGATGCTCACCCACGGCAACATGGTGGCGAACGTGGTGCAGTCCTCCGCCTGGCTGGGGAAAGGCCTCGTGCCGGGCGGCGAGACCGTCATCACCGCGCTGCCGCTGTATCACATCTTCTCGCTCACCGCGAACTGCATGGTGTTCATGACGCTCGGCGGGAAGAACGTGCTCATCACCAACCCGCGGGACATCCCGCTGTTCGTGAAGACCCTGCAGAAGACGCGTTTCACCGTCATCACCGGGGTCAACACGCTGTTCAATGCGCTCCTGCACGCCCCCGGGTTCAGCACGCTGGACTTCAAGCCCATGAAGCTCGCGCTCGGCGGCGGTATGGCGGTGCAGCGCGCCGTGGCGGAGCACTGGAAGCAGGTCACGGGCAAGCCCATCGTCGAGGCCTACGGCCTCACCGAGACCTCGCCCGCCGCCTGCATCAATCCGCTGGACCTCAAGGACTACAACGGCAGCATCGGCCTGCCGATCCCCTCGACCGACCTCTCGATCCGCGACGACGCGGGCAAGGAACTTTCCGTCGGCGAGGTGGGCGAGCTCTGCTTCAAGGGCCCACAGGTGATGCGCGGCTACTGGAACCGGCCCGACGAGACCGTCAAGGTGCTGACCGCCGACCGCTGGCTGCGCACCGGCGACATGGGGCGGGTGGACGCGCGCGGCTTCGTATACATCGTGGACCGCAAGAAGGACATGATCCTGGTCTCGGGCTTCAACGTGTACCCGAACGAGGTGGAGGACGTGGTGATGATGCATCCCGGGGTGCGGGAATGCGCCGCCGTGGGCGTGCCGGACGAGCATTCGGGCGAGGCGGTGAAGATCTTCATCGTGCGCAAGGATCCCGCCCTCACCGCCGAGGCGATCATCGCCCACTGCCACAAGTACCTGACGGGCTATAAGGTGCCGAAGCACGTGGAATTCAGGACCGAGTTGCCTAAATCTAATGTTGGAAAGATCCTTCGCCGGGAGCTCAGAGACAAGCATTGAGTCCGGCTGAACTTCCCATCGGCATCTTCGATTCAGGGGTCGGCGGCTTGACCGTCCTCAAGGCCCTGCGCGCGCGTCTGCCCCGGGAACATCTGCTCTATCTCGGCGACACGGCGCGGCTGCCTTACGGCACCAAGGGGCCGGAGACGGTCTCCCGTTACGCGGTTCAGGCGGCCGCCCATCTGGTGGAGCGGGGCATCAAGCTCCTGGTGGTCGCCTGCAACACCGCTTCTGCCGTCGCCATGCCGGCGCTCACCCGGGAATTCGCCCCGCTGCCGGTCATCGGCGTGGTGGAAGCGGGCGCGGTGGCGGCGGTGCGCCATTCCAAGACCGGGCACATCGGCATCCTCGCCACCGAGAGCACGGTGCGGGGCGGCGCCTACGAACGCGCGATCCGCGCGCAGAGGCCCGACGCCCACGTCTTCTCCCAGGCCTGCTCGCTCTTCGTCGCGCTCGCCGAGGAGGGCTGGACGAAAGGGCCCCTGGTCGGATCCGTGGTGCGCGAGTACCTGCACCCGATCCTCGAGGAGAAGAAGCGCGACGGCATGGATTGCCTGGTGCTCGGCTGCACCCATTTCCCGCTGTTGAAGGGCGCCATCGCCCACGTGGCGGGTGCGCAGGTGAAGCTCGTGGATTCCGGCGAGACGGTGGCCGAGGCGGTCGCCGCGCTCATCTCGGATAAGAAGATCCCACGCACCCACGATGCACGGGGCGATGCACGCTTCCTCGCCACCGACGGCGCGGAGCGTTTCGCTCGCGTCGGTAGCTTATTCCTGGGTGAGACGATTGAAGAGAACAACGTGGAGATCGTGGACCTCTGAAAAAGGAGACGCCCCGCCGTCTCCGGCGGGGCGTCTCTCATCTTCAATCTCAGTGGATGGTCTCGGCGGTGGCTGCCTCGAGATGCAGGGTCTTCCAGCCGCTCTTCAGGCCCCAGAAGAAGAAGACCGCGCCGAACACCGCCACAATCAGCAGGTCCCAACCGAAGGGCAGCAAGCCGATTCCGCCGAACTGGTCGCTGCCGATGTAGGACAGCAGCGCCACGCCCGGCAGGTAGATCACGAGCCAGAGCGCGCCGCGCATGTGCTGGCCGAAATCCTTCCAGTCGTTCTTGGCCTCGTAGTAACCCCATAGCAGCAGCACCGGCGCCAGCGTGATCAGCACTTTGCCGGTGAGCGGCCAGCGCGCCCAGTACAGGACCAGGGTTCCCAGGGTGAACGCGGTGCCCGCCAGCCATTTCAGGGCCGGCAGCTTCAGGGGCCGCGCCTTCTCCGGGGCGATGTCGCGCAACACCGCGACGCTCACCGGACCGATCAGGTAGGAGAGCACGCAGGCCACGGAAGTCACGTCCGCACCCTTGTCCCAGCCCTGGAACCAGAAGAAGAAGAAGAACGCAACCGCCAGGTTGAGCCACATGGCAGGACGCGGGATGCCGTACACCGGATGCACCGTGCCGAACAGCTTGGGCAGGATGCCGTTGCGCTCCATGCCCCAGAGCATGCGCGAGCTGGAGGCGGTGTAAGTGGAGCCGGTGCCGCTGGGGCTCACGAAGGCATCCACGTAGAGCAGGATAGCCAGGAAATTGATGTTGGCCGCCAGTGCCAGCTGCGCGTAGGGCGAGCTGAACTGGATGCCGCTCCAGCCGGCCTTGGCGAGCATCTCGGCCGGCACTGCGCCCAGGAAGCCCACCTGCAGCAGTACGTAGATGACCGCGCAGATCACGATGGAGCCGATCACGGCGATGGGCACGTCGCGGCTGGGGTTCTTTGATTCGCCCGCCAGGTTCACTGGGCTCTGGAAGCCGTTGAAGCTGAACACGATGCCGGCGGTGGCGACGGCGGTGAGCACCGCGGCTAGGTCGGTGACATGGGCGCCGCCGTGGGTGCCGACGCTGAAGTTCTCGGAGTGGAAGCCCGAGGCGATGAGCAGCACCGCCGTGAGCGCCGG
This sequence comes from Gammaproteobacteria bacterium, assembly GCA_035455665.1. Lineage (GTDB taxonomy): Bacteria > Pseudomonadota > Gammaproteobacteria > Natronospirales > REEB76 > DASUBN01. The sequence goes on from DATIEQ010000006.1 coordinate 9,767, forward strand.
AATCACCAGCTTGAAGGTGGTGATGGCGGTGTTGGTGCGGGCGAACAACTTCACGCTCCAGAAGTTGAGCATGAAGTACACCACCACTAGCACCGCGCCGATGGCGAGGCCGGTATCGCTGACCTTGCCGTCCTGGAACAGGTTGTGGGCCCAGGGGTTGGCCCAGTCCCATGGCCAGGAGGCCATGTACTGCACCGACGCGAAGGCCTCCACCGGAATCACCGAGACCACCGAGAGCCAGGCAGCCCAGGCCGCGAGCGAACCCACCAGCGAGCCGTGGGTGTAGAGGCCGAAGCGCACCATGCCACCGGACTCCGGGAACATGGCGCCGAGCTCGGCGTAGGTGAGCGCGATCACCAGGATGATCACCGCGCCGATGACCCATGCCCAGATGGCATCGGGGCCGGCCAAGCGCGCCGCCTTGGAGGCGCCGAACAGCCAGCCAGAGCCGATGATGGAACCGATGCCGGTCATGGTCAGGGCGATGACGCCCACGTCGCGGCGCAGGGAAGCTTTGTTCGACATGGAAGGGTTCCTCGAGGGGGAAGGGGCGGCCGGTGACCCGGCTCTGCGGGAGGGCACATCATGGCAGCCTTGGCGGACTGTCGCCAAGGGGGGTGCCGCCCCAGTAGACTGCCCCCCGACATGAAAGTTTCGGAAGCGGACCTCGACGCGGGCACCCGCGCGCTGCTGGAGCGGCTGGCGCAGATGGCGCTCGCCAACCTCGGCCGCGAGTATCCCAACCACCTCATGCACCTCCTGGAGAGCGACGCGGATGCCGCCGCGCCCCGGGCCCTGCACCCGGTCTTCTACGGGGCCTACGACTGGCATTCCGCGGTGCATAACTATTGGATGCTGGTGCGGCTGTTGCGCCTGCTGCCTGCCGGCGCGTTCGCGCCGGGCGCGCGTGCGTTCATCGCTTCCCAACTCACGGCGGCGAACGTGGAGCGGGAATGCCGCTACGTCGCCCATCCGCGGCGCTCGTCTTTCGAGCGGCCCTACGGTCTCGCCTGGCTGCTGCAGCTAGTAGCGGAACTCGTGGAATGGAACAGCGCCGAGGCACGCGCTTGGCGCGTCACGCTCGCGCCGCTCGAGGGCCTGGCGGCGCAGCGCTTCAAGGATTGGCTGCCCAAGCTCCCCTATCCCATCCGTAGCGGCGAGCATTCCCAGACTGCCTTCGCCTTCGGGATGGTACACGATTGGTCACGCGTGATGCGCGATGACGGTATGCGCGCACTCATCGAGGCACGGGCTCGCGCGTTCCATTCGCAGGACGTGGATGCGCCGCTTGCCTACGAACCCTCAGGGCAGGATTTCCTATCGCCGGTCTTGGCGGAAGCGGACCTCATGCGCCGCGTGTTGGGCCAAGCGGAATACGCCCGCTGGCTCCGATCTTTCTTGCCGCGGATCCCCACGGACGGGAGCGTAAGCTGGTTGAAGCCTGCGCTGAGCCCCGATCCCTCCGACCCCAAGCTCGCCCATCTGGATGGGCTCAACCTGAGCCGCGCCTGGATGTTGCAGGGCATCGCAGCGGGCCTCCCGGCCGCCGACGAGCGGCGCGAGGCCTTGCTTGCAGCCGCCGGAGCGCACGCGGAAGCGGGTCTTGCGGGGATACGGGCAGAGCTCTATGAGGGGAGCCACTGGTTGCCGAGCTTCGCCGTCTATCTCCTGACAGCCCGGGGCCTGCCGTGAAGGCCGCTACCTCGTCCCTGCTGCGGCGGCTGCTGTGGCGGTTCGCACAGCTCGCCTGGCTCTGGTTCCTCGCGACCAGTATCGGTGTCGCTTTTCGTGGCGTGGTGGATCCGTCCACCACCGCTTTCATGCAGGAGAAGCAGCTCGAGCTCAAGGCCCACGGCGTGCGCGGCAGTTACCTCAAGTACCAGTGGGTGGATTACGACCGCATCGCCCCCTATATGCGGCTCGCGGTGGTCACCGCCGAGGACCAGAATTTCCCCGACCATCACGGCTTCGACTGGGATGCCATCGGCGCCGCCTTCGAACACAACGCGAAGCACCGGCGTGTGCGCGGGGCGAGCACCATCAGCCAGCAGACTGCCAAGAACCTGTGGCTCTGGCCGGGACGGAGCTACCTGCGCAAGGGCGTGGAAGCCTGGCTCACCGTGCTCATGGAGGCGGAGTGGTCGAAGCGGCGCATCCTCGAGATCTACCTGAACGTGGCCCAGCTCGATGACTATACCTTCGGCGTGGGCGCGGCGGCCCGCCAGCTTTTCGGCGAGACCCCGGGCGAACTCACGGCTGCGCAGGCGGCACTGCTCGCGGCCGCCCTACCGGCGCCGGACCGCTTCGACGTGACGGATCCGTCCTCCTACCTGCAGGGACGGCAGGCCTGGATCCTCGATCAGATGGATGGCCTCGGCGGGCCGGAGTATCTCGATAGCATCCAGGCGCCGCTGAGACGCTGACGCTCAGCTTCTCTCCAGGACCGCGATCCCGCTGAAACGGCGCATCTTTGCTCGCTGACCCGGCACCAACAATCCCGCGATGGTACCGATGATCCTGAAAGGCAGCGGGATATCGAAGCGCTTGAGGCGCTTCGCGTCGGCGACGAGACTGCGGTAGTCCGCCGCCGTCCAGCCCAAGGGGCGGAAGAACTCCAGGTGCTCCGGCGGCGCGAACTTGAACTGCACGTCCTCGTTCTTCAGCATGTTGTCGCCGTAACGGCGCGCCAGCATCTTGAGCAGCTGGGGCGAGGCGAGGTCCAGCAACCAGCGTTTGAACGCCGCCGGCTGCCGGAGGTCGGCGGCCAGCGACTTCACTTCCTCCGGCTCCAGGTAGATGAGCAGGCCCTCGGTGATCACCAGAACCTTGTTCGCCGCCGCGCCCACCTTGGCGAACAGCGCGCGACGCGCGGCTCCCTCCGCCAGGTCCACGGCGTGCCGTTCCAGGCGGCAGAAGCACTTCGCGTCCTTCAGCGCCTCACGCTTGTAGTCGATCATGGCAGGCAGGTCCACCTCCACCCAGCGCAGGGCGGCAGGCAGGGCGAGGCGGTAGGGGCGGGTGTCGAGGCCGGCGGCGAGGTTGAGCACCGTGTCGTAGCCGTCCTCCTCCACCGCCTTCAGGATGAGTTCGTCCAGCACCTGGGTGCGCACCACGATGGGCCAGCCGGGCATGCCCACCTGTTTCTCGATCTCGGCACCGCGTTCGCCGGCGAGCTGCCGCGCGTAAGGGTCGTAGAACAAG
>DATIEQ010000007.1:0-3747 GCA_035455665.1 Gammaproteobacteria bacterium
GAAGCCGTCCGCGAACACCTCATAGTCGCCCGCCGGTCGCCCGTCCTTGAACGGCAGGAAGGCGACCTTGTAACCCGCTTGGGGCAGCGGCGCCCGGTTCCAGGAGCCGTGGAAGGCGATGAAGGCGCCACCGCGGTAGCGCGCGGGGAAGCCCTCGCCTGCGTAGAACAACACCGACTCGGGTGCCCAGTGGCCCGGGAACGCCACGAGTGGTTGGGCATAGATACCGCAGTCGCCACTCTGCCTGCCGTCGCCGCCGTACTCCGGTGCCCGCACCTTCTTGTGCTGCAGCTGATCGTAGTAACAATACGGCCAGCCGAAATCGTCGCCCGCATGCACGACGAACATCTCCTCCGCCGGGAGCTCCGCGCTCTGCGCGTCGCTATAGAGCTTCGGCCAGTCGTCCGCCAGCTGGTCGCGGCCCATCTGCAAGGCATACAGCAGCTTCTGCGACGGTTCCCAGGCGATAGCGACGGCGTTGCGGATGCCGCTCGCGTAGCGCATACCGTCCTTGCCGAAGACCTGGCCCGGGCGGCCGGCGTCGAAACGCCAGATGCCGCCGTGGCGCGCGAGCAGCGGACAGGGGCGGAGTCCCGGTGAGCCTGCCGCCCGGTCGGCCTGCTGGCAGGCGTTGGAGGGCGCACCCACGTTCACATACAGGCTTCCGTCCGCGTCGATGGCGATGGACTTGGCCGCGTGCTGGTTCTGGTCGGGGAAACCGCGCACTACGCTCTCGGGCGGGGCGCTGGGCGCGAGTTGCCCGGGCGCTAACCGGTAGCGCAGCACTTCGGTGTCGGTGGCGAAGTAAAGATAGCCGGCGTAGAGAGCGATGCCCGTGCCGCCGGAATCGCCGAAGTACTTAAGCTGATCCGCGTGTCCGTCGCCGTCCGCGTCCCGCAACGCGACGATGCCGCCGCCATGGGCACGCTCCTCGAGCGCCACGTAGACCGTACCGTCGGCGCCGACCACGAGATGGCGAGCCTTGCCGAGCTTATCCGCGAACACCGTGGCGCAGAAGCCGGGCGGCAGGTTGATGCCGCCAACATCCGCGTCGCATCCCGCCGCGCCCGCCTGGCCCGGCAATGCCAGTATGGTGGTCAACAGCAGAGCAATGATGCGCATGGCCGGCAGGCGCCGTCTCGCCTATTGAATGGTGAACGGCGCCAGGGTCGAGCGGAATACCGTGGGGAACATCTGGTTCGAGGTGGGCGCGCCCGTGGCCATGGAGCTGCCGTTATCGGCAGAGCTGCCAGGACCCGTGGTGTTGAACACCGTGAAGCCGCCGATGACCTCGTAGCTGCCGGTGTTCAACTGCGCGGCGCTGTCGTCGGTCTGGTTCCAGGTGGCAGTGACGGTCTTGGTCTCGGACGGGGCGAACGTGATCTGGAAGAAACCAGACGTGGTGGACGGGGCGCCGAGATTTGAGCCGATGATGCAGGCAGTGGTGGTGTCGTTGTCGCAGTTCCAGACCACGTTCGCGGTGCCGGCCTGCACCACGGCGAAGTTGATCAGTTCACTGCCGCTGAAGTAGAGAGTCTGGGGCTGGTCGCTGCGGTTGCGGATGGTGAGCACGAACTTGATGAGCGCCCCCGTCGTGAAGCCGCTGGACGGCAGCCCGCTGGCGTCCTCGATGGTGAGGGTGGTGACGAACTGCGGTGAATTGGCGGCGCTGTTCTTGGAGCAGTTGTTGTTGCCGAGCAGCAGGAGTGCGCAACACAGGGCGGCGAGCGTTCGGAACAGACGGCGCATCAGCATCTTCTCCGGATCCGGGAGGTCCTTGCCAGTATAGCGTCCATCACGGGGCGGCGTTGACGCCGCCCCGTGATGGAGCCCCGGTCATCTACGGATGCGTGTAAGCCGGCGGCAGCGCAGGCGGATTCGGTTTGACGTAAGGCAGGTAACGGTCGCGCAGCTCGGTCTGCCGGCTCGTCATGGCCACCGCCTGGCCGCGGATGAACACCGCATCGGCGAAGCTCGTGACCTCGAGCGGGTCGCCGCTCCACACCACCACGTCCGCGTCCTTGCCGGCCTCGAGGCTGCCGCTGGTCTTGTCCATGGCGTAGATCTTGGCGGGGTTCAGGCTGATGGCCTTGAGCCCCTCGATCCAGGGCAGTCCGTAGGCGACCGCGTTGCCGGCCATCTGCTTCACGTTCCAGGACTTGTGCGAGTCACCCACCTCGAAGGCGATGAGCACGCCCGCCTTCTGCAGGCGCGCCGCGTTCTCGAGCGTCGAGTTCAGTGATTCGAAGGCCGAGGGCAGATCCTGCAAGGGGTTCATGATCACCGGCACCTGGGCCTTGGCGAGCTGGTCCGCCACCCGCCAGGCTTCGCTGCCGCCCGAGACCACGAGCTTGAGCTTGAAGTCGGAGGCCAAGCGCAAGGCGGCCTCGATGTCACTCGCCCGGTTCACCCCCACGACCACCGGCAGCTGCCCGTTCACGAAGGGCTGCAGGGCCTCGAGGTCCGGCCGGGAGAGCGCGTAGGGACGGCGCCCGGCCTTATCGTAAGCGGCGCGGTTCGCCGCGAAGTCCTTGGCGTCCTGGAAGTCCTCGCGCAGCAGCAGCAGCGCGCCGGCGCGAGAGCCGCCCGCGAGCTTGCCTCCCTGCTCGCCGAGTGTGACGAACAGCGCCGCAGGATCCTTGAGCAGGAACCCAGCCCCGTCGCCGAGCGAGATCACGGCACCGCGGCCGTTCAGCACGCCACCACCCTGCTGCGGCAGGTTCGGCGCCACCACCGCCCGGGTCACGCCCTCGATGCGGTTGATGGGGATGAGCACCGAGTGCGGGTTGATGGCATCCGCCGGGTCGAAGCCGGCGGTGAGGCGGGTGCTGTTGAGCCCCGCGTCCTCGGTCTCCGCCACCAGACTCACTTCGTCCACGCCGAACTGGCTCTGGGGGTCGAAGATGCCGGGTGTCACCATCTTGCCGCTGGCATCGATGCGTATCGCGTCCGCGGGCACTGCCACGTCCGCGCCCACCGCGACGATCTTGCCATCCCGGATGAGCACCGTGCCGTGCTCGATCTTGCCGGCGGATCCTAGCGTGATGACCGTACCGCCGGTGATGGCGTAGGTCTCGGCGCGGGCGGGCGCGGCAACCAGGGCCGCCAACGACAGGACTATATACATGTAGGTAGTTTTCATCACAGCGCTCCTCCCGTCTCACCCAGGCCGAAGTCGGACTCCGCCTGGCGTTTGGGGTCGTCGCGGTCATAGAGCAGCGCCCCATCCACGAACACCTTCTCGGCCTTGCTGTAGACGCTGAAGGGGTTGCCGGTCCACAGCACCACGTCCGCCATCTTGCCCGCCGTGAGCGTGCCGGTACGGTCGTCGATACCCAGTGCCTTGGCGGGATTGAGCGTCATCCACTCGATCGCATGCGCCTCGCTGATCTTGAGGCCGACGCGGTTACCGGCGGCCCAGGCTTTGGCCGTCTCCTGGTTGAGCCGCTGGATACCGTCCGGGTCGTCGGAATGGATCATGGCGCAGGCGCCGCCTGCATCCACCATGGGGATGTTCTCCCGCACCCCGTCCCAGGCCTCCATCTTGAAGCCCCACCAGTCGGCCCACATCGCGGCGCAGGTGCCCTCGGCCTTCAGGAGATCCGGCACCTTGTAGGCCTCGGTCGCGTGATGGAACGCGGCGATGTGGTAGTGAAACTCCCGCGCGACGGCGAGCATCGTCGCCATCTCGTCGCAGCGATAACAGTGCATCTGAACGCGCACGCGGCCGGCGAGGACGGCCGCGAG
>DATIEQ010000008.1:0-9659 GCA_035455665.1 Gammaproteobacteria bacterium
CGTCTATGTCAAACGTTGAACTCTTCACACCCCTTGGATGCCGGTGAGCACTGGAGCGAGCAAGCCAAGCCGAAGGGCGCCGCCAGGAAGGCGGCGCCTTCACACTCGGCACAGTGACGTGCCGTGTGCGAAGCTGCGCAGCGAGCGAAGCGCGCAACGGAGCCCGGCTTCGGGCCGGCATCCGGGGGATGCGTTTCTTTCGCCCCTTTCTTGTCGCCACAAGAAAGGGGCTCGCCGTCGGGAAGCGGCGAAACGGATTCCGACAGGGATGTCGTCTTAACTCTTTAAGAGTTAACTCAAGAAACCCGCCCTGACGCCGTCGATCACGAACTGGACGGCGCGCGCCGCCAGGGTGAGCCGCATAGCGGCGAACGCGAGGCATGGATGCCGAGCTGGAACATCGCCAGGGATGGAGGCAGTTAAACCTTGTTTATCCGACAAAAACGACTCGGGCCCCATCAATCACGAATTGCACCGCGAGTGCGGCTAGGATTACCCCGAACAGCCGGTCCATGACGTTCGCGCCGGTCTCCCCCAGGAGCTTCATGAGCCATCCGGCCCCGAGCAGGCAGACGAGCGTCAGCGACAGCACCGTCAGCAGCACGCCGATCATGCTGATGAAGTAGAGCGGCCGGCCGTGGCTCTCGCCGACCATCAACAGGATGGTGGTGAGCGCGCCCGGACCCGCGATGAGCGGGAATGCCAGCGGGAACACCGAGATGTCCTCCTTGAAGCGCGCCTCCTCTTCCTCGCGGCCAGTGGTGGAGCGGCCGCCGGACTGGCGCGCGAACACCATGTCGATGGCAATCAGGAACAGCAGGATGCCGCCGGCGATCTTGAAGGCCGGCAGGGTGATGCCGAGGGTGTCGAGCAGCCAGTCGCCGATGAAGGCGAACAACAGCAGGATCAATGCCGCCAGCGCGGTGCCCTTCACCGCCATCCGCCGGCGGTGCAGATCGCCGCCGCCACGGGTGAGCGCGCCGAACACCGGGGTGACGCCCACGGGGTCTATCACCACGAGCAGCACGATGAACATGTTCACCAGTCGTTCCAGCGTCATGACCCGCCCCGAAACATGAAGGTTTACACCGGGCTACGCGCCATTTGTGACACGCGTCTCACCGGTGGAACGATTCTACTCGTACCCCGGCTTGCACTCGCCGCGTTCTGGTTCTATAACAATACTCACTGCCGCCGGTGCTGCGCGGTCCGCAACCAACAAACGACTCGGGTAAACCCCCGTGCCATAACAAATGCCGCCGCGCCTGCCCGCAGCAGGGGTGTGTGTCGCGTGGTCGCAACGTTATGGGGCCCGAGCCGTGGAAGAAGCCTTCGAGACGGAGCCGGTAGATCCACCCGTGATCGGCGAATGGTACGCCGATCCGCAAGGGCTGCTGTTCGAAGTGGTGGCGATCGACGCGGACGACGGCAGCGTGGAAGTGCAATACTTCGACGGGTCCGTGGCGGAGTTCGAGGTGGAGGGTTGGGAGGAGTTACGGCCCAAGCTCAGCGAGCCGCCGGAAGACTTGAGCGGCTCCATCGACATGGATCGAGAGGATTATGGCGTGGACCTGGACGGCGAGAGCCACGGCATGTGGGCGAACCCCCTGGATAGACTCGATCGCTGACTCGATACCCTGCCTTCAAATCCGGCCGGCATCGTCCGACGGATAGACCACCACCTCGCCGCCTTCGACGCCCGCCTTGAGCGTCGCGAGCCCCTGCCCCACGCAGGGCCCGGCGACGCACAGGCCGCTCTCCGGTTCGAAAAGCGCGCCGTGCCCCGAGCACATGATGAGCGTGAGGTCCCGCGTCAGGAACGCATCGGGTTTCCAATTCAGGAAACGGCCGGTGTGCGGGCAGTAATTGCGGTAGGCATGCACCGCGGTGCCGCGCCGCACCAGGAAATATTCGTCCGGGAAATGCGCGCCTGGCAGGGAAAAACCGCGCGCCCCCGGGTCGGGGATCTCCTCCAGGCGGCAGACGACGTGACGGACGGCTTGCGGCATGCTCGGTACCCGGACTCCGCGAGCGCGCTTGGCAGGGGCGCCGCTTTCTTTTATTGTCTCTCCCCCACTCTCACACGGCCGGACCGATGTTCCCGACGCCCGACGAAGCCGAGAACGCATTTTACACCGCCTTCGCGAACTCCGACCTGGACGCCATGATGGCGGTGTGGCTGGACAGCGAGGTGGTCACCTGCGTGCACCCGGTGGGGCCGCGCATCAGCGGACATCAGGCGGTGCGCGCCAGCTGGGCCGAGCTGTTCCGTAACAGCGCCGGGCTGCGCTTCCGCCTCGCCGAGGTGAACCGCACCCAGGATGCGCTGCTCTCCATCCATGTGCTGCACGAGTACATCACCGTCCCCGGTGAGACCGCCGAGCGCGCGCCCGCCATCGCTACCAACATCTACCAGCTCACCCAGGACGGCTGGCGCATGATCCTGCATCACGCCTCGCCGGTAGCGACGCCGACGCGGCCGGACCGGCCGGCGGCCAAGCTGCACTAGACCGCCGGTGCGCGCGTCTCCAGCGCCTCGACGCGTTTCTGTAAGGCGAGTATCAGCAGGAGCCCGGGCAGGCTGAGGAGCGCGCTCAAGAGGAATAACCCGATCCAACCCAGGTGCTCAACCGCGTAACCCGAAGGCGGACCGAGCAGCACCCGCGACAGCGAATCGAAAGCCGACAGCAGTGCGAACTGGAACGCCGTGTAGCGAGGATCGCAGAGTCCCATGAGATAGGCGACGAAGGCCGCCGTCGCCATGCCCCAAGCCAGGTTCTCCACTCCCACCGCCAGCACCATCAGGGGATAGCTGTGTCCCGCCATGGCGAGCGCCATGAAGCTCAGGGTGGAGGCCGCCTGTAGGATGCCAAAGGCCAGCAGCGCGCGGAACAGTCCCAGCCGCGGCATCAGCGCGCCGCCGATGAACACGCCGATGAGCGTCGCCACCAGCCCCAAGCCCTTGTTCACTACGCCCACGTCGGCAGGCGTGAAGTGCACGCCCGCCACCAGAAACACATTCGTGAGCGGTCCCGAGAACCAGTTTCCGAACTTGTAGAGCACCACGAGCAATAACAGTCCGGCGGCGCCGGGTCGCTGCGACAATTCCGCCAACGGCTCGGCGACCGCTTCCCGAAGCGTGCGTGGCGGCGTTACGGTCTCCTCGGGCTCCGGACCCATGAGCGTCGGCAACAGGGCGATCAACATCAGGGCCGACATCAGGAAATAACTGTTGCGCCAGCCGATGCTTCCGGACAACACCAGCACCAGCGCTCCGGAAACGATCATGGCGAGCCGGTAGCCTCCCACGGTCATCGCAGCGCCCAAGCCGCGTTCTGCCGGCGCCAGGATCTCGGTGCGGTAAGCGTCGTAAACCACGTCCTGGGAGGCGGACAGGAAGGCCATGAGCAGCGCGAACAGTGCCAGCCTCGGCATCGCCGCGAGTGGGTCGGTGACTGCCATGAGCGCGAGCATCACCGCCAGCGCTAGCTGCATGAGCAGGATCCAGCCGCGGCGCCGCCCCATGAAGGGTGGCGCGTAACGATCCATGAAGGGCGCCCAGAGGAACTTAAGGGAGTACGGCAACCCGACCAGCGAGAACGCCGCGATGGTGGTGATGTCCACGTGCAGTGTGGCGAGCCAGGTCTGCAGCGTGCTGCCCGACAGTGCCAACGGCAGACCGGAGGAGAAACCGAGCAGCAGCGTCACGCCGATGCGCCGGTTCAGGCCTGCATACATCAGCGCAGCCAGTGGATTGGTCACAGCGGGACGCTGCATGAGGTGCCTAGAGGCTCCCCTCGTAGTCCATGATGAGCGGCGCATGGTCGGAGAAGCGCTGGTCCTTGTAGATGCTCGCCTTCCGCACCGTGTCCTTGAGGCCCGGCGTGACGACCTGATAGTCGATGCGCCAGCCCACGTTCTTGGCCCAAGCCTGGCCGCGGTTCGACCACCAGGTGTATTGCTCAGGCCTAGGATCGACGACGCGGAACGCGTCCACGTAACCCGCCGGGCCGAACAGCTCGTCCAGCCAGGCGCGCTCGTGGGGCAGGCAGCCGGAGTTCTTCTGGTTGCCCTTCCAGTTCTTGATGTCGATCTCCTTATGGACGATGTTCCAGTCGGCACAGATGATGTACTCGCGCCGCTTCTTCCGCAGCGACTTGAGATAGGGCATGAAGGCCTTGAGGAAGCGGTCCTTCGATGCCTGGCGCACGGGGCCGGCGGAACCGGAGGGCAGATACAGCGAGATCACCGAGAGTCCATCGAACTGAGCCTCCAGGTAACGCCCCTCGGTGTCGAACTCCTTCACGCCGAAGCCCTTGATCACCTTGTCAGGCTCGCGGCGCGCGTAAAGCGCGGTGCCGGCATAACCTTTCTTCTCGGCGTCGTAGTAAAAGCAGTGGTGGCCGTCGGGGCGGAATATAGGGTCGGTGAGTTGATCTTCCTGTGCCTTGGTCTCTTGCAGGCAGACCACGTCGGCTTTCTGCTTGCGCAGCCACTCGAACAGGCCCTTGCGGGAGGCGGAACGCACGCCGTTGACGTTGAGGGTGATGACGCGCATGGACCGGACTCCCGGAAACTCCGGTGTATCATAACCTGACAGAATTCCTCCCGATGGATGCCCCATGCAGGACTACCAGCGCGAATTCCTGGACTTCGCCCTCGAGCGCCAGGTGCTGCGCTTCGGGGAATTCACGCTCAAGTCCGGCCGCAAGAGCCCGTACTTCTTCAACGCCGGCCTGTTCAACAGCGGCGCGGCACTCGCCGCCCTCGGGCGCTTCTACGCGCAGGCGGTGGTGGGCTCCGGCATCCGCTTCGACCTGCTGTTCGGGCCCGCCTACAAGGGCATCCCGCTCGCTACCGTCACCGCCGCCGCGCTCGCCGAACATCACGGCCGCGACCTGCCCTATTGCTTCAACCGCAAGGAAGCGAAGGATCACGGCGAAGGCGGCCAGCTCGTGGGCGCGCCCCTCAAGGGACGCGTGCTGATCGTGGACGACGTCATCACGGCGGGGACGGCGGTGCGCGAAGCAGTCGCTATCATCCGCGCGGCCGGCGCCGAACCCGTGGGCCTCGTCATCGCACTTGACCGTCAGGAGCGCGGCCAGGGCGCGCACTCGGCGGTGCGGGAGGTAGAGGAAGAACACGGTCTCAAGGTGGCCGCCATCGTGCGTCTGGCGGAACTTGCCGCCTGGCTCGAGGCCCGTGGCGGCATGGCGGCGCCGCTCGCCGCCGTCAAGGAATACAGGCGCCTGTATGGAGCAACCTGATTGAAGTTGAAGAAGGCTTCCGCGCGTGGAAGTGCGGTGCGATCATCCCGATCGCCCGTCCAGCGCATGCGCCGGACCGTGGCCTTTTCAACGCGCGTCTGCGAGGGTGCGCATCCTCCACACGACTTGGTATTACGGCGGTGCTATACTTTTTCCATATTCCTTCTCGGCACTCCCGCATGAAAGCGAGCCAGCTCCTTTTTTTCGCCGCCGCGCTCATCCTCACGAGCAGCGTGCTACAGGCCGGCAACACAGCCAAGCTGTATAAATGGGTGGACAAGGACGGCGTCACCCATTACGGCAGCGTCATCCCGCCGGAATACGCCAAACAACAGAGCGAGCAGCTGAATGCTGAAGGCATGGTGGTGAAGACCACGGAGGCGCAGAAGACGCCCGAACAGCTCGCCGCAGAAGCCCAAGCCCAGCAACAGGCGCAGCAACAGGCGAAGATGCAGGCCGACCAGAAAGCCCACGACAAAGTGCTTCTGGATACCTATACCTCGGTGCAGGACATCGGCTGCGATCGCGACAGCAAGCTCCTGTCCGTCGACGCCCAGATCAACGTCCTGAACGGCAGCATCACCGGTCTCGAGACCACGTTGGCGGACTACCAGGACCGCGCCAAGGAATTCTCCGACAAGGGCAAGCCCGTGCCCCCCGACGTGCAGAAGCAACTCGATACGAGTCAACAGCAATTGGTGAACGACAACCAGCTGTTGCAGACGCAGAAGGACACACGGCAGAAGATGGCCAGTCAGTTCACAGCTGACATCGTCCGCTACCGCGAACTGACCGGCATCGCCGCACAGCCCGGCGACGATACTTGCCCGCCGCAGAAGACGCCGACGAAGAAATCGAAATCAGGTCACTGAGCGCCAAGCGTCTGCCCCGATAATGTGGCCTCGCCGGCCGCTCATCAGCGGACGATGATCGACGGTCTCAGGCCTTGCCGGTGTGGCCGAAGCCGCCGCTACCCCGCTTGCTCTCCTCGAATTCCGTCACCACCTCGAAGCTCACCCGTGCCACCGGCAGGATCACGAGCTGGGCGATGCGTTCGCCGGGATGGACGGTGAACACGTCCTTCCCCCGGTTCCAGCAGGACACCAGCACTTCTCCCTGGTAGTCCGAGTCGATGAGCCCCACCAGGTTGCCGAGCACGATGCCGTGCTTATGGCCGAGACCGGAGCGCGGCAGCAGCACCGCTGCATACCCCGGGTCTCCGATGTGGATGGCGAGCCCGCTGGGGATGAGCGACGTATCGCCCGGGGCGAGGACGAGCGGCTCCTGTAAGCAGGCGCGCAAATCCATGCCGGCGGAACCGGAGGTCGCGTATTGCGGCAGGGGGAACTCCCGGCCTAGGCGCGGGTCGAGGATCTTGAGCTTGAGGATTTGCATGCGCTAGACCTTACGGCGTGCATAGCGCTCGGCGACCAGCTGCATGAGCCGGCGCGCCAGCTCCAGCTTCGTCGCCTCACCGAGATCCAGTTCGCCGCCGTCCCAGTAGACGGTGAGGCGGTTGTCGTCCCGGTCGAAACCGCGGCCCCGCCCCACCAGGTTCGCGGCCAGCAGGTCCAGGCGCTTCTTCTTGAGTTTCTCGCGAGCGTGCTTCTCGAGTTTCTCGGTCTCCGCGGCGAAACCCACGAGGAAGGGACGCGCCTTGTGCTGGGCGGCGGCCGCGAGGATATCCGGTGTCTTCGTGAGCTTGAGTATGAGGCTCGCACTCTTGTCCTTCTTTATCTTCTCGGGCGCGGGCCGGCCCGGGGCGAAGTCCGCCACCGCCGCCGTCGCCACCAGGATATGGGTGGAGGCCAGCTCCCGCATCACCGCGGCATGCATCTCGGCGGCGGTCTCCACGTCCACGCGGCGTACGTCCCGCGGCGTCGCAAGCCGCACTGGGCCGCTCACCAGCACGACGCGCGCCCCCGCCTCGGCGGCGGCGCGCGCCAGCGCAAAACCCATCTTGCCGGAGCTGCGGTTGGACACATAGCGCACCGGATCCACCGGCTCACGGGTGGGTCCGGCGGTCACCAACACGTTAACGCCCGCGAGCGCTCGCGGGCCGCCCTGCTCCAGGGCGGCCACGATGTCCGCGGGCTCGAGCATGCGTCCCATGCCGACCTCGCCTTCGGCCATCTCGCCTTCCACGGGCCCCAGCAAGCGTATGCCACGATCCAGCAGGCGTCGCACGTTCTCCTGGGTGGCCGCGTTCTCCCACATGGCCCAGTTCATGGCGGGCGCGAGCACCACCGGCGCCTCGGTGGCGAGACACAAGGTCGAGAGGAGGTCCACCGCGAGCCCCTGCCCGAGGTGCGCCATGAAGTCCGCGGTGGTAGGCACGACCAGCACGAGCTCCGCCCAGCGCGCCAACTCGATGTGGCCCATGGCGTGTTCCGCCTTGGCGTCCCACAGGTCGCCGCGCACCGGCCGTCCCGACACCGCCTGGAAGGTCAGTGCGGTGACGAAGCGCTCAGCACCGGCGGTCATCACCACCTGTACCTCGGCACCCGCCTCTTTGAGGCGGCGCACGACGTCGGGACTCTTGTAGGCGGCGATGCCGCCGCTCACGCCCAGGATGATCTTCTTGCCCTTGAGTGCGCCCACGGCTTCAGGCCTTCTTTAGATGCACGCGGGCAAATTTGTGTTTGCCGACTTGCAACAAGTAAGAATCTCCAGGTTTGAGCTTCAGATTGCGGTCAGAGACTCTTTCTCCATTAACACGCACTGCACCTTGCTCTAGCATCCGCGATGAAGCGGAAGTGCTCACAGTGAGGTTGCAATCCTTAAGCAAGGACGTGATGCCAACACCATCTGAATTGACATCGAAATAGAGCTCCACAATCTTCTCCGGCAGTGCGCCCTTCTGGAAGCGCGCGACGAACTCTTCCTGTGCGGCATGGCCGGCAGCAGCGCCGTGGAACCGTGCCACGATCTCCTCCGCCAGCAGGAACTTGATGTCCCGCGGGTTCGTGCCCTGCTCCGCCTGTTTCCTGAGTTTCGCGATCACGGCAAGGCTCTTGAAGCTCAGCAGATCGAAGTAGCGCCACATGAGGGTGTCCGATATGGACATGAGCTTGCCGAACATCTCCCCCGGCGGTTCGTCGATGCCGATGTAATTGTTGAGGGACTTCGACATCTTCTGCACGCCGTCGAGTCCCTCGAGGATGGGCATGGTGAGCACCACCTGCGGCTTCTGGCCGTACTGCTCCTGCAACTGCCGCCCCACCAGCAAGTTGAACTTCTGGTCGGTGCCGCCGAGCTCCACGTCGGCCTTGAGCGCCACCGAGTCGTAACCCTGCACCAGCGGGTAGAGGAACTCGTGGATGGAGATGGGCTCGCCGGCCGCGTAGCGCTTGGCAAAGTCGTCGCGCTCCAGCATGCGCGCCACGGTGTGGCGGGCGGCGAGTTGCACCAGGCCTTCCGCGCCGAGCGCCTTTGTCCATTTCGAGTTGAACACGATCTGCGTCTTGGCCGGGTCCAGGATCTTGAACACCTGGGCCTCGTAGGTGCGGGCGTTCGCCGCGATCTCCTCGGGAGAGAGCGGTTTGCGTGTGACGTTCTTGCCGGTGGGGTCGCCGATCAGCCCGGTGAAATCGCCGATGAGGAAGATGACCTCGTGGCCGAACTCCTGGAACCGGCGCATCTTGTTGAGCAGCACGGTGTGGCCCAGGTGCAGGTCCGGCGCGGTGGGGTCGAACCCGGCCTTGACCCTAAGCGGACGGCCCGCCTTGAGGCGCTCCTTGAGCTCGGTTTCCAGCAGGATCTCGTCGGCGCCGCGGGCCAGTTCCGCGAACTGTTCGGCGGGGGTCGGCATAGTCGCTCCTCAGACGCTCGTCGAACAGGCCTTGGGGCTGCGATTCCACCCCGACTAGGCCCAATCTCGGCCTAATTCAGGGACTTAGGTCAGACTCCGGCATTGACCCTCAACTCCCGACCGGTTAGTGTTAGCCGGATTTGGATATCGGGATGGGCGCGTGAAGGAATCCCTCACTGCACTGCAGGCGGATTATAAGCCAGGCCCCGCGCCGGCCGCGGCGCGGCCGCGCGTGCGCCGCCATTACTGGCTATTGCTGGCGCTCGCCACCGCAGGCGCCGGCGCCTTCGAGTTCTTCAATACGGCGGCCGCCGGCCACGCTGTCGAGACCGAGGTGGCGAGCCTACCCGCCGCCGCTGTGCCCGCCGCCCCCCTCTACACCACCGCGGATCTGCGCGTGGCGCCGGGCGATAACCTGGCGACGCTCTTCGCCGACCGCAACCTGAGCGCCAGCGACCTGCAGGCGATCATCGACGCCGGCAACGGCACCGAGCGCCTGAAGCGCATCGTGCCAGGCGACATCATCCGTGTCGCCTATACCCCGGACGGCCATGTGCAGACCCTGCACATGGGTTACGACG
>DATIEQ010000009.1:0-5381 GCA_035455665.1 Gammaproteobacteria bacterium
ATCCCCCGGTGGCCGAGGCGGCGCGCAAGCACAACCTGCATTACTTCGACCTGACCGAGGACGTGGAAGTGACCCGCGCGGTGACCAAGATCGCCCAGGGCGCCAAGACCGCCTTCGCACCCCAGTGCGGCCTCGCGCCGGGCTTCATCAGCATCGCCGCCAACGAGCTGATGCGGCATTTCGACGAGATCCACGACGTGAAGCTGCGTGTCGGCGCCCTGCCCCAGAACCCCGGCAACATGACCAAGTACTCCCTGACCTGGTCCTCCGATGGCGTCATCAACGAGTACGGCAACACCTGCTACGGCATCGTCAACGGCAAGGAAGCGGCGCTGATGCCCCTCGAGGGCCTCGAGACCATCCAACTGGAAGGCAAGCTCTACGAAGCCTTCAACACCTCCGGCGGCTTGGGTTCACTCGGTGAGACCTATGCCGGCAAGGTGCGGAACATGACCTACAAGACCATGCGCTACCCCGGCCACTGCGAGGTCATGCGCCTCCTGATGAACGACCTCGGCATGAACCAGGACCGCGACACCCTGAAGCGCATCCTGGAGCGCGCCGTGCCGCGTACCGTGCAGGACGTGGTGCTCATCTACGTGTCCGTGAGCGGGCTGCAACACGGCAAGTTCATGGAAGAGAGCTACGCCAATGCGGTGTACCCGCAGGAGATCGCCGGCCATCTGTGGTCCGCAATCCAGGTGACCACGAGCGCCGGCATCGCTGCGGTGGTGGACTTGGTGCTAAAGAAGCCGGACGCCTACCAGGGCCTGGTCAAGCAGGAACGCTTCAGCCTGACCGAGGTGCTGGCGAACCGCTTCGGCAAGGCCTATGCCCAGGCGGAGACCGCAGAACTCTCGGCGCGCCTGGTGCGCACCGGCGAAGCCGCTAAGCAGTTCGTGGCTTGATAAACGAGATACCCATGGCCGACATCAGCAAGATACTTTCCAGCCTGGGCCTCGCTCAGGACAACGCCGGCACCTGGACTTCCACCAGCGGCTGGCGCAAGAGCCCCGGCGGCAAGATCATCGAGTCGATCAACCCGGCCACCGGCGGCGTGATAGCGAAGGTGCATTGCGCCACCGAAGCGGACTACGAGCAGGTGATCAAGGACGCCGAGGAGGCCTTCAAGGCCTGGCGCGAAGTGCCCGCCCCAAAACGCGGTGAGGCCGTGCGGCTCGTGGGTGAGGAGCTGCGCAAACACAAGGACGCACTCGGCAGCCTGGTATCCCTGGAGATGGGCAAGATCAAGCCGGAAGGCGACGGCGAAGTGCAGGAGATGATCGACATCGCCGACTTCGCGGTGGGCCAGTCGCGCATGCTCTACGGCCGCACCATGCAGTCGGAGCGCGTGCGGCACCGGATGGCGGAGCAATGGCATCCGCTCGGCATCGTGGGGGTGATCTCGGCCTTCAACTTCCCGGTGGCGGTGTGGTCCTGGAACGCTTTCATCGCCGCCATCTGCGGCGACGTGACGGTGTGGAAGCCCTCGCCGCGCACCCCGCTCTGCGCCGTCGCGGTGCAGAACATCGTCAACAAGGTGCTGGAGCGTAACGGTTATCCCGCGATCTTCTCCATGTTCATCGACGGCGACAACCGCCTGGCGGAACGCTTCGTCAAGGATCATCGCGTGGCGCTGGTGTCCTTCACCGGTTCCACCGCCATCGGCCGCAAGGTCGGCGAGATGGTGTCGGCGCGCATGGGTAAGTCGCTGCTGGAGCTCGGCGGCAACAACGCCATCGTGGTGGACGAGACCGCCGACCTCAAGCTGGTGATACCGGCCGTGGTGTTCGGCTCCGTGGGCACCGCTGGCCAGCGCTGCACCACCACCCGCCGGCTGATTGTCCATGAGTCCATCATTGAGAGCCTGACCCAGAAGCTGGTGGCGGCCTACAAGCAGGTGCGCATCGGCGACCCGCTGGATGCTTCTACCCTCATGGGCCCCCTCTGCAGCCAGGATGCGGTGAACCGCTACCAGGCTGCCGTGGAAGCCGTGGGCAAGGCCGGCGGCACGATCCTCTGCGGCGGCAAGAAGCTCGACCGGCCCGGCTTCTTCGTGGAGCCCACCATCGTGCGCGCCAAGAACGAGTGGGACATCGTCAAGGCCGAGACCTTCGCGCCCATCCTCTACGTCATGTCCTACAAGACGCTGGACGAGGCCATCCGCATGCACAACGACGTGCCCCAGGGCCTCTCCTCCGCCATCTTCACCACCAGCGTGAAGAACGCCGAGTACTTCCTGTCGGCGGTGGGCAGCGACTGCGGCATCGCCAACGTGAACATCGGCACCTCCGGGGCCGAGATCGGCGGCGCCTTCGGCGGCGAGAAAGAGACCGGCGGCGGTCGCGAGTCCGGCTCCGACGCCTGGAAGACATACATGCGTCGCCAGACCAATACCCTGAACTGGTCGGATTCCATGCCGTTGGCCCAGGGCATCAAGTTCGATATCGGTTGATACCCGGCCCATGGGATGATAAGAAATAAACACGCCGCGCATCGCGCGGCGTGTTTCATAATGAGGGCGTCCCGTGCTCTACCTGTATCTCATCCTGCTCGCCATCCTCCAGGGCATCACCGAACTCTTCCCCATCAGCAGCCTCGGGCACAGCGTGCTGGTGCCAGCGGTGTTCGGTTGGCCGGTGGATCGGAACGCCGCCTGGTTCCTGCCCTACATCGTGGTGCTGCACCTCGGCACCGCGGCGGCGCTCTTCGGCTTCTTCTGGCGCGACTGGCGCGACCTGCTCGCGGGCGCCTGGAACGCCCGCGGCCACATCGGCAACCCCGAAGCCCGGCTCTTCTGGCTCATCGCCTGCGGCACCCTACCTGCCGGGCTGCTTGGGCTCGCATTGGAGCATCAGGTGCAGGCGCTGTTCGGCGGCTTCACGGTCGCCGCGGTGTTCCTGATGCTGAATGGCCTGCTGCTCGTCGCGGGCGACCGCTTCAAGCAGCGGGCCGCGGTCCATGCGCTCGAGTCCATGGGATGGGGGAAGGCATTGTTCATAGGCTGCGCACAAGCCCTGGCCCTGATCCCCGGCGTGTCCCGCTCCGGCGTCACGCTGGTGGCGGGCCTCATGGGCGGTCTCGACTACGCCGCCTCGGCGCGTTTCTCCTTCCTGCTCGCCACGCCCATCATCGGTGCCGCCGGCGTGCTGGAGCTCCCGAAACTCCTGAAGCAACACGCCGAGTTACCCGCGGGGCTGCTGTTCATCATCCTGCTGGGCGGGGTCCTGGCGGGAGTGTTCGCCTGGCTGAGCGCGTGGTTTCTGATGCGCTGGTTCAAGTCGCATGAGCTGATGGCATTGAGGCCGTTCGGCATCTATTGTCTGTCAGCCGGCGCTGCAGCACTGATCTGGCGCCTGCTCTGATCGCCTAGGCGGTGTTCCCGGCTTTCGGCCGGGCCTAGGGTATGTCCTCGAAGCGGTTCTTCTCCCGGTTCTTGCGCACCTTATGGGCGTCGAACACGCGCCCATTCATGAAGATGTACACGCCCGGTGCCAGGGTCTGAGCGGCCGCCACAGCCCCGCCGATGTTGAAGATGGCGTCGCTGCCGCGGAACTTCGCCGGGTTGAGCGCGCCCGTGAGTACGATGGTCTTGCCCTTGAGACCGGCGAGTGCCGCCGCCGTCTCGGTCATGGTGTCGGTACCGTGGGTGATGAGCACGCGTGTAGCCTGATCCTTAGCCACCGCATCGCGGATCGCGGCGCGGTCCGTGTCCGTCATGTCCAGGCTGTCCTTGCGCATCAGGGACGTGATCTCGAATTTGAAGGGCACGCCCATCTCACGCAGGATGTCGCCGATCTGGGGTTCGCCCACCTCATATTCGCTCTTCGCGTCGAAGTAGACCTTGTCGATGGTCCCGCCGGTGGTGAAGATGCGCAGTTTGTCCATGTTGATACCGCTCGTCAGTTGCCGAAAGACGGCGCGAGCGTGTTGCCGCTGATGGGGATGCCAAGATACAGGAACCAGACCCGGTTGCCGTCCTTGCCAGCGCCGAGCCCGAAATACAGGGGCCCGAGCACCGTATCTGCGCCGACGAATGCGCTCGCGCCGTACAAGAGCCCATCCGAGCCCGTGGGCTGTCCGGTCTGCCAGACGTTGCCCGCATCGAGAGCACCGCCGAAATACAGGCCCTTGCCGAGGGCCGGCGGCAGGCTCGCGACGTGATGGGTGTAGATGAAGTGCAGATCCGCCACCTTGTCGCCGCGCAACTGTCCTTGGTGCTTCCCTGCGAGAGAAAGGAACCCGCCCAGAGTGAACTGCTCGTAGGCCGGCAGCGTCGAGCCCAGGTTGCTGCCTGCCTCCGCCAGTACCAACTCGGCATCGGAATCGTCACCGAAGGCCTCGCCGACGCTGGCATGGAGGCGGCTATAGCTCACGTCGCTGCCCAGCGAGCGGCGCGGGAAGAACCCGTTCAGTAGCATGTAGGTGCCTTGCGTGGGGAAACTGGGGCTATCGAAGGTATCCACGTTCAGCTTGAGGCTGGGACCCACGAGGGTGTTGCGATAGCTCGGGAGGGTCGTGGGGTCTCCGATGCGCGGTTGGGAGATCACATGGCCATAGAGCATGCCGAGCCTGAACTCCCCCAGATTATCCAGTTGCAGGCCGAGATCCAGACCGCCGTGCGGGAACACCGTGCTGTACTCGGCGATGCGCTTCTCACCTGCGAACAAGTCGTAGGTCTCGTTCAGGTATTCCGCCTCGGGCGCCACGAAGATCCTGCCCGCATCGTCCACCGGCTGGTAGAGCTCCGTGTAGTAGTAACGGGTGTTGCCGATGGCGAACTCGTTGCGCCACTCGGCGCCGAGGTCGTCTATGTCCGAACGCGTGTACCCGCCCAGAAGCTCGTAGCGGCTGCTGCCTTCGAAGTCATCGGTGATGTGCAGCCCGAAATCCACGTAGCTGGGCTGCCAGGCCTTCTCGGAGACCGCGAGTTCCAAACCCGTCTGCCCGTCCTTATGCGCCACCACGACGTCCACGCTCTGGAAGTAGCCCAGGTTGTAGAGATTCTGGAGGCCTTGGTCGATCGCCTGGGTATCCCAGGCCGCGCCGGGGCTTACGCCGAACCTCGCACGTATCTGATCCGAGGGGATGTGTTCGTTGCCGTCTACTTCGATGAAATCCACCCGCGCTGGAACGGCCGGTAGCCGGCGGGCGGCTTCCCGGTAGCGCGCGTAATCTTCCGGCGAGAGTTGCAGCCCGCTGAGCTTGCTCAGGGTACCCAGGGATTGCTGTTCTCCGAGCATGATGGCTTCGCCCATGCGGTCGAAATCCGAGGCGCCGATGTCCTTGAGATCGGGTTGCACCAATACGTCCTTCCCAGTAAGCGACTGGAGGGATTCCTCCACATTCTGGTTGCCCAGTATCTTCAACACCTGGAGTGA
>DATIEQ010000010.1:0-3243 GCA_035455665.1 Gammaproteobacteria bacterium
CTCATGAGCGGGGCGAGCGTCGGTGCGCTGAACGTGTATTTCTGCGCCCTCATCGGCTTGACCTTGACCGGCGTCATCGTGTGGATCACCGAGTACTACACCGGCACCCAGTTCGGTCCGGTGCGCCACGTGGCCGCCGCCTCCCAGACGGGTCACGCGACCAACATCATCGCGGGTCTCGGCGTCTCCATGAAGGCGACGGCCCTGCCGGTGCTCGCGGTCTGCGCCAGCATCTTCGGTGCCTATCACTACGCGGGGCTCTACGGCATCGCCGTGGCCGCCACCGCCATGCTCTCCATGACGGGCGTGATCGTGGCGCTGGACGCCTACGGCCCCATCACCGACAACGCCGGCGGCATCGCCGAGATGGCGGGCCTGCCGAAGGACGTGCGCGCCGTCACCGACCCGCTGGACGCGGTGGGCAACACCACCAAGGCGGTGACCAAGGGTTATGCCATCGGTTCCGCCGGCTTGGCGGCCCTGGTGCTGTTCGCCGACTACACCCACTCCCTGAGCGCCCAGCATGGCGGCGCGGTGACCGCCTTCGACCTCTCCGACCACATGGTCATCATCGGCCTGTTCATCGGCGGCTTGGTGCCTTACCTCTTCGGCGCCATGGCCATGGAAGCTGTGGGCCGCGCCGCCGGTGCGGTGGTGAACGAGGTACGCCGCCAGTTCAAGGAGATCAAGGGCATCATGTCGGGCAAGGCGAAGCCCGATTACTCGCGCGCCGTGGACATGCTCACCAAGGCGGCCATCAAGGAGATGCTCATCCCCTCGCTGCTGCCGATCCTGGTGCCGGTACTGGTGGGGGTCATCCTCGGGCCGAAGGCCTTAGGGGGAGTGCTCATCGGTACCATCGTCACGGGCTTGTTCGTCGCCATCTCCATGACCACCGGCGGCGGTGCCTGGGACAACGCCAAGAAGTACATCGAGGACGGCAACTACGGCGGCAAGGGCTCCGATGCCCACAAGGCGGCGGTGACCGGCGACACGGTGGGCGACCCCTACAAGGACACCGCGGGCCCGGCCATCAACCCGCTTATCAAGATTATTAATATTGTCGCGTTGCTGATCGTCCCTTTACTGGGTAGTGGCGGCTGATTAGCAGACGCAATCTGAACCCAAAGGCGCCACCGAAAGGTGGCGCCTTTTTTGTTGCCAGTTACGACCATCCCTGGTGCCTTGTTCCCGGGGCGAACGTCCGGTTCGCCCATCTTGGGCTTTCAGCCCTCGACCCGCTCCTGGGAAGCTGATCAGCACATCACGGGAAGATTGAGAAACGCCGCTTTTCAGCGGCGTTTCTTTTTTCAGAACTTGTCGAGCGGGATCCTGAGGTAACTCACGCCGTTGGACTCGGCGTCCGGCAACTTCCCGGCGCGGATGTTCACCTGCAGCGCAGGCAGGAGCAGTGCCGGCACCGGCAGGGTCTTGTCGCGGGTCTGACGCAGCTTGATGTAGTCGTTGCGCGCCATCTTACCCTTGAGGTGGATGTTGTCCTCACGCTCGTCCCACACCGTGGTCTCGTGGCGATGCTCGCGGCCGCCGGCGCCGTAGTCGTGACACATGAAGAGCCGCGTATCCTCCGGCAGCGCCAGGATCTTCTGGATGGAGTCGTAGAGGGCTCCCGCGTCGCCGCCGGGGAAATCGGCGCGGCCCGTGCCGGAGTCGGGCATGAACAGCGTGTCGCCCACGAAGGCGGTGTCGTCGATGACGTAGGTCACGCTGTCGCTGGTGTGCCCGGGCGTCGTCGTGACCCGGGCCTGCAACTTGCCGATGGCGAAGCTCTCGTCCTCCTTGAACAGGTGATCGAACTGGCTGCCGTCGGCCTGGAAATCGTCCCCCAGGTTGTACAGCGCCTTGAATGCCTTCTGCACCTCGCGGATGCCCTCCCCGATCGCCACCTTGCCGCCCAACTCCTTCTTGATGAACTGCGCGGCGGAGAGGTGGTCCGCGTGGGCGTGGGTCTCCAGCACCCAGTCCACGTTGTAGCGGTGGCCGCGCATGTGGTCCACGATCGCCTGGGCGGACGCGGTGCCGGTGCGGCCGGAGGCGGCGTCGTAGTCCAGCGCCGGGTCGATCACCGCGCCGCGCCGCGTGGCGGGGTCCACCACGGCGTAGGACCAGGTGGACGAAGCCTTGTGGAAGAACGCTTTCACTTCTACGGTCATGCGGCAGCCTCCGGAACACGCTCCCATGATAGTGGATTTATACTGCGTCGATGCCCGCGCACGCCCCTGACCACGATCACTCGCATCACCGCAGCCAGCGGCACTTCTGGCTGGGGTTTGCCCTGACCCTGAGCTTCGCCGCCGTGGAAGCCGCTGCCGGCTGGCTGTCCCATTCCCTGGCGCTCATGAGCGACGCAGGGCATATGGCCACCGACAGTGCCGCCCTCGTCCTCGCGGGCCTCGCCGGTTGGGTGGCCGGGCGACCCGCCTCGCGCCGGCATTCCTACGGTCTCGGCCGGGTGGAAGTGATGGCGGCGCTGGTGAACACGCTGCTCATGCTCGCCATCGCCGCCGGCATCGTGCTGGAGGCCTGGGCGCGCTTCCGCCATCCCCCCGAGGTGCATGCTCCCGTCGTGATGCTGGTGGGCGCGCTCGGCCTCGGGGTCAACTACGCCATATATAAGGTGCTGGAACGGGGCCACGGCAGCCTGAACGTGCATGCCACGCTGCTGCACGTGCTGGGGGACATGCTGGGCTCCGCGGCGGCGTTCACCGCCGGTGCGGTGATCCTGCTCACCGGCTGGTTGCCGGTCGATCCCCTGCTCTCCGTGTTCATCGCCGTGCTCATCCTGTTCTCCAGCTTGCGGCTCCTGCGCGAGGCCTCCCACGTCCTCCTGGAGGGCGTGCCCAGCAACCTGGACCTCGCCGAGATCGGCCGCAGCATGGCCGGGATCGACGGGGTGGGCTCCATCCACGACCTGCACGTCTGGTGCCTGTCGTCGGACGAGGTGGCGCTCTCGGCCCACGTGGTGATCGCGGACATGTCCCGCTGGGATCCGGTCTATCAGGGGTTGAAGGCGCACCTGCAGGCGGCGTACGGCATCGAGCACATCACCCTGCAGCCGGAGCCCCAGGTCGTGGCGCGCGTGCAACTCTCGGAGATCACCCGGCGCTGAAGCGCCGCAGGCGTCGCCAGCCCCAAGCCACGAGCAGCACCGGCAGGAACAGGAACGCCTGCCAGAAAGGGATGAACAGGAACACCAGGCCGCTCTGGGCATCGGGGTAGACGATG
>DATIEQ010000011.1:0-9264 GCA_035455665.1 Gammaproteobacteria bacterium
CCCGACTCGGTGATGACGTTGGGGTGCGGCAGTTCGTACTCCTCGCAGATCTCCCACAGCGCGCGCACGATGGTGTTGGCGTACTGCTCCATGCTGTAGTTCATGGAGCAGGAGCTGCGCGAGCGGGTGCCCTCGTAGTCCACGCCCAGACCGCCACCCACGTCCATGACGCGGATGCCGACGCCGAGCTCGGCGAGTTCCGCGAAGCAGCGGCCCGCCTCGGTCATGCCGCGCTGCACGTCGCGGATGTTCGCGATCTGCGATCCCAGGTGGAAGTGCAGCAGCTGCAGGCAGTTCAGCATCTGCGCCTGGCGCAGGTGCTCCACCGCCTCGAGGATCTGGGTGCTCGACAGGCCGAACTTGGATTTCTCGCCGCCGGTGTGCATCCATTTGCCGCGGCCGGTGCTGGCGAGGCGCACGCGGATGCCGATGGTGGGCTTGACGCCCATCTCGGCCGCCTCCTTGAGCAGCAGGCCCATCTCCGACAATTTCTCCACCACCACGTACACCCGGTGGCCGAGCTGCTGGCCGATGAGCGCGAGGCGCAGGTATTCGCGGTCCTTGTAGCCGTTGCAGACGATGGTGGCGCCGGGCGGCGCGAACGCCAGCACCGCCAGCAGCTCCGGCTTGCTGCCGGCTTCGAGGCCGACGCGGTCGCCGCCGTACTTGAGGATGTCCTCCACCACCGCCTGCTGCTGGTTCACCTTGATGGGATAGACCGGCGTGTAGCGCGCCTTGTACTCGTGGTACTGCATGGCGTTGTCGAAGGCGGCGCACAGGCGGCTCACCCGGTCGCGCAGCATGTCGCCGAAGCGGAACAGCACCGGCAGGTTGAGGCCCGACTTGCCCACCTCGGTGGCGAGCCGGTGCAGGTCCACGCAGCCGTCTTCGCGGCGGCGGGTGGGGAAGGCCACCAGGTGGCCCTCGGCGTTGATGTCGAAGTAGCCGTCGCCCCAGCGGAGCACGTTATAGAGCTCGCGGGAGACCTCGATCGGGTTCTGGCTCATGGGCGACGGCACTCGGCGGGGCGGTGGGAAACCGCGCAAGAGTACGGCAACCGGACCCCTCTGAAAAGTGCCGTCGAGCCCGGTTATCTCCATCCGCACGGGAGCAACGCGTCCCTGCCACTTTGTCCAGGGCGCCCGTCCGCCGTATACGGCGGACCCCTGAAAAGATGCCGCCGGGGGATTTCCCGCCGCCGCCGCGCGCAGGGGAAAACCCGGTGTTTCAGGGCCGGTATAATCCCAAGTCCCGCTCCAGGCAGTGTCTCCCCATGACGCTCCCGTTAAAGCTCGACGGCCGCTGGTTCACCGAGGTCGCCCCCGACGAGGGCATCGCCCTGTCGCTCACGGGTGCGCGCCTCCTGCACCGGGAAGAGACGGCCCGCCAGACCATCGAGATCTACGAGACCGACAACTTCGGCACCCTGCTCGCCATCGACGGCTGCGTCATGGTCACCGACCGCGACCATTTCATCTACCACGAGATGCTCGTCCACCCCGCGCTCTTCGCCCACCCCTCTCCCCAGCGCGTGCTCATCATCGGCGGCGGCGACTGCGGCACGCTCCGGGAGGTGTTGCGCCACGAGGGGGTGATGTCGGTGGTGC
Organism: Gammaproteobacteria bacterium; assembly: GCA_035455665.1. GTDB lineage: Bacteria > Pseudomonadota > Gammaproteobacteria > Natronospirales > REEB76 > DASUBN01. The sequence continues at coordinate 1,608 of DATIEQ010000011.1, forward strand.
AGGCGGAGCCGGACGAGCGGGTCACGCGGCTCGCGGAGCAATATTTCCCCGAGCTCTGCGAGGCGAACGGCGACGCCCGCGCGAAGCTGCATTTCGGCGAGGGCATGAAGTGGGTGCGGGACGCCCGCGACGAGAGCCTGGACGTCATCATCGTCGACAGCACCGATCCGGTCGGCCCCGGCGAGGACCAGTTCGGGAAGGCGTTCTACCGGGAGTGTCTGCGGGCGCTGCGTGCCGGCGGGCTGGTGGCGCAGCAGAGCGAGTCGCCCTTCCTGTATCCGCGCAGCCTGTGGGAGATGCACCAGGCGTTCAAGGGCGCCGGTTTCGCCGACACCCGCACGCTCACGTTCCCGCAGCCGACCTATCCCTCCGGCTGGTGGTCGGTGACGCTCGCCAAGAAAGACGCGCGGCTCGACGGCTTCCGCAAGGCGGACGCCGAGGTGAAACCCTTCCCCACGCGCTACTACAGCGCGGCGGTGCACGAAGCCTCGTTCGTGTTGCCGCGCTTCCTGCAAGAGGCGCTTTCGGCATCGCCTTAAACAGGGCCTGAAGAATCCCGGATGGATTTTTCAGGCTTCAGTCGGGCAGCGGCGCTCAGCCTGCTCCGCAGTCTTTGCTGATGCGGTCCTGGAGCAGCTGCTGCTGCTTCAGGAGGTCGTCGCCGGAGTAATACTGGGTCTGGCCGTTCTGGTCCGTGAGCGAGATCTTGCGCGAGTTCTGCATGGCGGCGAGCTGGTCGCGCATGTCGCTGCATTGCTTCTGCTGCTGCGCCTTCTTAGCCGCGTCCGCCGCCGCTTGCTGCTGCGCCTCCGCGGCGGCCTTCTGCTGTCCCGCCTGTTGCTTCTCGAGGGACTGCTCGTTCTTGAGGCCGGTGGGGTCGGCGGGCGCGACGTAGAGACTGGTGGCGGCGGCCGCGGCCGCGCCGGTGGTGGGCGGAGGCATCTCGCTGTAGTGCACGTGGCCGTCCTTGTCCACCCAGCGATACACCTGCGCCGCGAGCGCCGCGCCTGCCAAGGCGGCCAGGAGCACGCCGCAGGCGAGCGACACGCGTGCCGCGTTCACGGCGTGCCTCCGCCGTTGCAGGCCTTGGCCACGCTGTCCTTCGCCGAGGCGATGGTCTTGTCCTGGTCGTCCTTGGACATCTTCTGTTTCTGGCCGCTGGCGTCCAGCGTGTAGAGGTAGTCGGCGCCCAGGTATTTCGCCAGGGTGTCCTTGGCCGCCTTGCAGGCGGCGGAGTCGTTGGGCCCGGGCTGGGTGAGCGCGGTGCTGTCCGAGGGGGCCGCGGTCGCCGCGGGCGCCGCCGTGCCGGCGGCGGGGATGCCCTGGCCCTTGTTGACGGCGCTCAATTGCTGGGCCGCGTCGCTCTGGGGCTGGGGGCCGTAGTGCACCTTGCCCTGGGCATCGACCCATTTGTAGATGGGCGCATCCGCCCAGGCCGCCGCCGCGCACAGGGCGCAGGCCACGAAGATTGCGAACCGGGTTCTCATGTGGACACCTCCTGGGACTACAGCGCTTCCGCGCCCGTCTCGCCGGTGCGGATGCGGATCGCCTGCTCGAGTTCGTAGACGAAGATCTTGCCGTCGCCGATCTTGCCGGTCTTGGCGGCGTGGGTGATGGCTTCGATCACCCGGTCCACGAGCTCGTCGGGGATCGCGATCTCGATCTTCACCTTGGGCAGGAAATCCACCACGTATTCCGCGCCGCGGTAGAGTTCAGTGTGGCCCTTCTGGCGGCCGAATCCCTTGACCTCCGTCACGGTTATGCCCTGCACGCCGATGTCCGACAGCGCCTCGCGCACGTCGTCCAGCTTGAAAGGCTTGATCACGGCCGCCACCATCTTCATCGTGTTTTCCCCGTGGAAATGCCTGGAAAGGCGCCTGCCCCGGGCGCCGCGACAGTCTACCATCCCGCCCTTGGCGGGCAGCCGGGCCATATATACTGTTACATAAGCCCGACATCGCACCCAACGAGGCGCGGCCATGGCACTGGATCCGAAGCTGCTCGACGACGTGGCCCGCAAGCTCGCTGATGCGGTGCCGCCCGGCCTCAAGGACCTGAAGGCGGACCTGGAGCGGAACTTCCGCGCAGTGCTGCAGGCGGGTCTCGGCAAGCTCGACCTCGTCACCCGCGAGGAGTTCGACGTGCAGGCGGGCGTGCTGGCCCGCACCCGCGAACGGCTGGAGGAACTGTCGCAGCGCCTCGCCGAACTCGAGACGGCGCTGGCCGCCGAAGAGATGAACGGCCGGAAGTAGCCCGTCCCGAAACGGAGATCAGGGATGCTGGCTAAAATCTTCAGCCGCGCCGCCGCGGGGATAGACGCCCCGGCCGTCACCGTCGAAGTGCATCTGTCCAACGGCCTGCCCGCCCTGAACATCGTGGGCCTGCCGGAGGCGGCGGTGCGCGAGAGCAAAGACCGGGTCCGCAGCGCCCTCATCAACTCGCGCTTCGACTTCCCCGCCCGCAAGCTCACCGTGAACCTGGCGCCGGCCGACCTGCCCAAGGAGGGCGGCCGTTTCGACCTGCCCATCGCGCTCGGCGTGCTCGCGGCCTCGGGCCAGCTGCCGCCGGAGTCCTTCGCGGACCTGGAGTTCCTCGGCGAACTCTCCCTGAGCGGCGAGCTGAGACCCGTGCGCGGCGCGCTGCCGGCGGCCTTGAAGACCCGCGCCGCGGGCCGGACGCTGCTCCTGCCGCTCGAGAACGCCGACGAAGCGGCCCTGGTCTCGGACGTGCAGGTGCTGGGCGCGCGCCACCTGCTCGACGTCTGCGCGCACCTCATGGGCCGCCAGCGGCTCTCGCCCCACACTTCCGTCCTTGCGCGCCGGCATCCGCAGTACGAAGATCTGGCGGACGTGCGCGGCCAGCACCAGGCGAAACGGGCGGTGGAGGTGGCCGCGGCGGGGGGCCACTCGCTGCTGTTCGTGGGACCGCCCGGCACCGGCAAGAGCATGCTGGCGAGCCGCTTGCCCGGCATCCTGCCGCCCATGACCGAGGACGAGGCGCTGGAGACGGCGGCCGTCGCCTCCATCAGCGACTCGGGCTTCAAGGCGGAGAACTGGCGCAAGCGTCCCTACCGCAACCCGCACCACACCTCCTCCGCCGTGGCCTTGGTGGGCGGCGGTTCCTACCCGCGGCCGGGCGAGATCTCCCTCGCGCATCACGGCGTGCTGTTCCTGGACGAGCTTCCCGAATTCGATCGCAAGGTATTGGAAGTCCTGCGTGAGCCCTTGGAGAGCGGCGCCATCGTCGTGTCGCGGGCCGCGCGCCAGGCGGAGTTTCCGGCCGCCTTCCAGCTCATCGCGGCCATGAACCCCTGCCCCTGCGGCTATCTCGGGGATGCATCGGGGCGCTGCCATTGCAGTTCCGAACAGGTCAAACGTTACCGGGCGCGTATCTCAGGCCCCTTGCTGGACCGCATCGACCTGCACGTGGAAGCGCCGCGGGTGGCGCGCGAGGCCCTGCGGCCGGACACGCCGCCCGACGGAGAGACGAGCGCGGTGGTGGCGGGGCGCGTCGCCGTCGCACGGGAGCGGCAGCTCGTGCGCAGCAAGAAGCCCAACGCCCGGCTCACCACCCGCGAGATCAACAAGCACTGCAAGCCGGACGCCGCGGGCCAGCAGTTGCTGGAGCGGGCCATGGAGCAGCTGGGTCTATCGGCACGGGCTTATCACCGTATTCTTAAAGTGGCGCGCACCATCGCCGATCTGGCGGGAAGCGATTCCGTCATGAGCGCACACGTAGCGGAGGCGGTGGGCTATCGGGTACTGGACCGACAGAAATCCATCGCGTGAGAGATATTTCTAATCGCTGACGCGCACGTCCCGCTAAAATGGCGCCCATGACGCGCCCCCTGTCCCCTTCTCTCCATCAGCTCAACCCCGCCCAGCGCGCCGCCGTCACCCATCTCGAGGGACCCCTCCTGGTGCTCGCCGGGGCAGGCAGCGGCAAGACCCGGGTCATCGTCCGCAAGATCGCCTATCTCCTGGGCGAGCGCGGCTTCGCCGCCACGGAGCTCGCGGCCCTGACCTTCACCAACAAGGCGGCGCGCGAGATGAAGTCGCGGGTGGCGGAGCTGCTTCCTGCCGAACGCCTGGAGGGGCTCACGGTGGCCACCTTCCATACCCTCGGCATGCGGCTCCTGCGGGAGGAGCACGCGCGTCTCGGTTACAAGCGCGGCTTCACGCTCTTCGATGCGGAGGACAGCTTGACGCTCCTGCGGGAGCTGCTCAAGGTCGAGCGGGCCGAGAAGGCCGAGGTCCTGGAGCGCGCCCAGTGGTGCATCTCCGCCTGGAAGAGCGCGCTCGTGGACGCGGACACGGCGGCTGCGCAGGCCGCGGACGAGTTCGGGCGCCGCACGGCGCGCCTCTACCGGGACTACGAGCGGCACCTCCAGGCCTACAACGCGATGGACTTCGACGACCTCATCGCCCGGCCGGTGCGGCTGCTCGAGTCCGACGCGGAGGCGCGGGGGAAATGGCAGGCGCGGCTGCGCTACCTCCTGGTGGACGAGTATCAGGACACCAACGCAGCCCAGTACCGGCTGCTCAGAGTGCTCGCCGGGCCGCAGGCCCCGTTAACGGCGGTGGGGGACGACGACCAGTCCATCTACTCCTGGCGCGGCGCGCAACCCCAGAACCTCGCGCTGCTCAAGCAGGATTACCCGGCGCTCAAGGTGGTGAAGCTCGAGCAGAACTACCGCTCGACCCGCCGCATCCTCCGGGTGGCGAACGGCCTCATCGGCCATAACCCGCATCTCTTCGAGAAGCGGCTGTGGAGCGAGCTCGCGGAAGGCGAGCCGGTTCGGGTGCTGCCCTGCGCGGACGCGGCGCGGGAGGCGGAGCAGGTGGTGGCGGAGATCGCGAGCCTGAAGCTCACGCAGCAGCGCCGCTACGGCGACTTCGCGGTGCTGTACCGCAGCAACCACCAGTCGCGGCTCTTCGAGAAGACCCTGCGCGAGCACCGCATCCCGTACAGCCTGTCAGGCGGCACCTCCTTCTTCGACCGGGCCGAGGTGCGCGACCTCGTGGCCTACCTGCGCCTGCTGGTGAACCCGGAGGACGACAGCGCCTTCCTGCGCATCGTGAACCTGCCGCGGCGCGAGCTCGGCGCGGCGACGCTGGAGCGGCTCGGCAGTTATGCCGGCGCGCGGCATCTCTCGCTCTTCTCCGCCTGCTTCGCGCCGGATCTCGCCGCCGAGATCCCGGAGCGGGGCGCCGAGAGGCTGCGCGCGTTCGCCGTGTGGGTCTCGAAGACCGCCGAGCGGGCCGAGCGCGAGCCTGCGGCGGAGGTCGTGAAGGCGATGCTCGACGACATCGGCTACCGGACCTGGCTCGAGGACAGCGCCCGGGACGCGGCCACGGCCGAGCGCAAATGGGAGAACGTGCAGGAGTTCGTGGGCTGGCTCGCGCGCCCCGCCGGGGGCACGGCAGGTCTCGCCGATAGCCTCGCCCAGCTCGCCCTCATGGACATGCTGGACCGGAACGAGGGCGAGACGGACGGCGATGCGGTGCAGCTCTCGACCCTGCACGCCGCCAAGGGGCTCGAGTTCCCCCACGTCTATCTCGTGGGCGTGGAGGAAGAGAGCCTGCCGCACCGGAACAGCCTGGAGGGCGAGGCCCTCGAGGAGGAGCGGCGGCTCTGCTACGTGGGCATCACCCGCGCCCAGCGGACCCTGACGCTCAGCTACGCCGACCAGCGCAAGAAGTACGGCGAGGCGGTCGCCTGCGAGCCGAGCCGTTTCCTCAAGGAGCTGCCGCGCGACGACCTGCAGTTCGAGGGAGAGGCGGAGCCCGCCGATGCCGAAGGGCGGGCCGCCCGCGGCCGCGAACGTCTCGATTCCCTGCGCGGGTTGCTCTCCGAGTCCTAAAACGAAAGCCCCTCATCGAGAGGGGCTTCCTTGAGACATCGGTGCGGCAGGCTTACTTGCTCTGGCCCACCATGTATTCCAAAGCCTTGATCACATCCGCGTCGGCAAGGGCGGCGTTGCCGCCGTGAGCGGGCATCTGCTTATAGCCGTGGAGAGCGTGGTCCTCGAGCACCTTCATGCCCTGGGCGATGCGCGGCGCCCAGGCGGCCTTGTCGCCGATCTTGGGTGCGCCGAGGAGACCCGCGCTGTGGCAGGCGGAGCAGGTGCCTTCCCAGATCTCCTTGCCGGATTTTCCGGAAGCGCCGGCCGGGGCCGCGGCGGGCGCCGCCGAGGCCATCTGGGTGGCGGCGTTGCCGGAGATCTGCACGTCGCCGATGGGGGCGAGACGCTTGTCGATCAACTGCTCCTCCACCGCGGTGCCTTTCTCGGAGGCGCCGGGGATGGTGGAGGCGATGGCGTTCGCGAGGTAGTACATGCCGATGGCGAAGGCGCCCAGGATGCCGAGCACCAGCAGGAAGGTGTCGTAGAAGTGCTGGTCGTGCTTGTCCTGGTGCTGTTTGTCTTGGTTGGCGGCCATGTCGGCTCTGCTCCGGGCGGTGGGAGGAGATCCCCCGCGGTGGGCGGTGATTATATAAGGTTTCAGCAGCGGCCAAAACCGGCGGACTGCGCGGGCCTGGCCGGAGGCCTCGTCACGCCGGCGAGATCACGACGATGGTCTGGACGTGGACCGGCTGGTCGAAGCCCTTGAGCGAGACCGTGCCCAAGTCGCGGAACGAGAGGCCCTTACCCAAGCAGAGCTCCGCGACCGCGTTCGAGACCAGGATCTGTTCCGGTTCCGCCTGGGCGCAGAGCCGCGCCGCGAGCTGCACCGTGGAGCCGAACAGATCGTTGTGGCGCTCGACGGGTTCGCCCGCGGCGAGGCCGATGCGCACCTGCAGCGGCAGATGGGGGTTCTCGCGGTTGTGCCGCCCGAGCTGGTTCTGTACGTCCATGCTGCAGCGGATGGCGGAGGCGGCGGACAGGAAGGCGGCCATGATGCCGTCACCCGTGTGCTTCACCTCGCGTCCACCCGTCGCCTTGAGTGCGTCGCGCACGATCATATCGTGTACCTCGAGCACCTCCATGGACCGCTCGTCGCCCAAGCGCTGCGTCATGTTGGTGGAGCCCACGATGTCGGTGAAGAACACGGTACGCACGCCGGTGTCGCGTTCGCCACCGCCAGGCAGCAGCGCCGCGCCCTGTTCGCTCACCTGCGCGTCGCCCATGAAGGCCTCCGCCAGCTCCTCGGTCACCTCGATGAGCTTCTGGGCCACCAGGCCGTGGGCCTCGCGGTGCACCGCATTCGCGGCGTCCGCGTTCGGCGCGGTGCACATGCAATAGATCTTGCCGTTCTTCTGGTTCAGCCAATACTTGTGATATTCGACGCCGTACTTGCTCTGGATCTTCTCGTCAGCGTGATGCGCCTTTGCCACGTCTTCTAGCGTGACGCCGGGCGCGTCGTGGATGTCGATGTACATCGGCATGGTCTTGCTCCCCCGAACCGAGGTGTTGTTTCTGGTGACGGCCTCGGGCGGACATCATAATAGACCGGCTCTGGCAATGTGGAGAGGCCTGCCGCCCGGGGGCTGGCGGTCCGGCGGAATGGACGCCCCCCGGCCTTCAGGGTATCCTTGCGCCCCCTCAAAAAGCGCCCATAGCTCAGCTGGATAGAGCGTGTGCCTCCGGAGCACAAGGTCAGAGGTTCGAATCCTCTTGGGCGCGCCAACCGATGAAAAAAGGGACCCTTCGTGGGTC
>DATIEQ010000012.1:0-4291 GCA_035455665.1 Gammaproteobacteria bacterium
CAGACCCAGGACTCGGAGGACGCGGTGGAGGTGGCGGAGCGCATCCTGGCCGAGCTCATGCGGCCGGTGCGCCTGGGCGACAACGAGATCTACACCAACGCCAGCATCGGCATCGCGCCGGGCCACGCCGACTACGCCACCACCGAGGAGCTCCTGCGCGACGCCGACACCGCCATGTACCGCGCCAAGGCCGCCGGCAAGGCCGGCTACGTGGTGTTCGACCAGGACATGTACGCCCGCGCCCGCTCGCGCCTGCGAGTGGAGACGGAATTACGCCAGGCGCTCGACAACCACGAGTTCCGCGTCTTCTACCAGCCCATCGTGACGCTGGAACAGGGCCGGCTGCTCGGTTTCGAAGCGCTCATCCGCTGGCAGCACCCGACGCGCGGCTTGCTCTCGCCCGAGGAGTTCCTGTTGGTGGCGGAGGAGACCGGCCTGATCCTCCCCATCGGCTGGTGGCTGCTGCACGAGGCCTGCGGCCAACTCAAGCGGTGGCGCCAGCGCCATCCGGGGGCGCACAGCCTGACGGTGGCGGTGAACCTGGCCCACAAACAGTTCATGTACGCGGGGCTCCCGCAGCAAGTGAGCGAATCCCTGCGCGCGGCGGATTTGAGCGCCGACGGGTTGCACCTGGAGATCACCGAGACCGTGTTCCTGGAGAACCCTAAGGCCGCCGAGAACACCCTGCGCAAACTCAAGGCACTCGGGATCGTGCTGCACCTGGACGATTTCGGCACCGGCTACTCGTCCTTGAACTACCTGTCGGTCCTGCCCCTCGACACCCTCAAGATCGACCGCAGCTTCGTACGCGACATGCAGGAGAACCCGAAACACGCCGCCATCGTGCGCACCATCGTGGAGCTCGCCCGCGACCTCGGTATGGAGACGGTGGCGGAAGGCGTGGAGACGGTTGATCAACTCAGGATGCTGGAACGGCTCGGCTGCCACTACGGACAGGGGCACCTGTTCGCGCCGGCACTGGATTCCGACCGGGTGGACAAGTTGTTCGATCGCGCGAACCTCGAGCTCGTGCCTGCCGGGGAGGTGGGGCCGGAGGTGCATGCCGGCGCCCTGCGCGCGGGGCTCATCAAGCGCACACGCGATTTCTTCCGCCGCGTTTAGCGGTGTACAGCTTCTCGTCCGCTTCGGCGATCAGCGCGTCCACGTCGTAGCGCGGCGGCGCGCCGGAGACGCCGATGCTCAAGGTCACCGTGAGGCCGGGCTGCAGCCGCGCCCAGTCGTATTCCGCCACCTGCTGGCGGATCTTCTCGCACACCATGATGGCGTTCTCGTGCGAGGTCTCCGGGAAGCACAGCAGGAACTCCTCGCCGCCGTAGCGCGCGATGATGTCGATGGAGCGGCACTGCGAGCGCAAGATGTTGGCGATGGTGCGCAGCACGTCGTCCCCCACCATGTGGGAATGAGCGTCGTTGACGGACTTGAAACGGTCCACGTCCGCCATGGCGAGCGCGATCTGGCGGTTATAGCGCTCGGCGCGCTTCACCTCGAACTCCAGGCGGTTGTCCAGGTAACGGCGATTGTAGAGGCCGGTCAGCCCGTCTTCACGGCTCTGGCGCTCGAGCTCGGAGGCCTGCTGTTGCAGACGCCCGAGCAGCTCCTCCTTCTCGCGGTTCGCGCTGCGCAGCGATTCGGTCAACGCATGCAGCTCGTCCTTCTGCAGCGACAGATCACGGGTACGTTCGCCCACGCGCCGCTCCAGCTCGTTGCGGTTCTTGTCGATCTCCTGGAACAGGCGGGCGTTGGCGATGGCCACCGCCACCTGCCCGGCGAAGGTCACGACCAGGTCGAAATGCGCGTCCGTGAACATGTGCGGCGTGTACCCTTGCACGCTCAGCACGCCGAGTACGCGCTCGCGGTAAGTGATCGGCACGGCGATGAAGGACTGGGTCTGGGGCGTGTCGCCGATGTGGATCATCATGCTCTTGAATTCGCTGTCGTCGTGCTCCCAGTCGCGGATGAACACCGCCTTGTTGTTGCTCACCACCCAGCTCAGCACTCCTTCTCCCAGGCGCCGCCGCCGGGTCGACTGGCGGCCCTGACGGTTGTGGTGCAGGCGGATGTCCAGCTCACGGGTCTCCTCCGAGTACAGCGCCAGCATGTAGGAATCGAATTCCAGCAGGTTCTGGCTCTCGCGGAAGATGAGTTCGATCAGGTCGTCCAGCACCAGCGCGCCGCTCACCGCACGGCCGACGCGGTTGAGCGCCTCGAGCTCCTCCTTCTTGGCCTCCAGCTTGCGCTGCGTGTCGGCGATGTGCTGTACGATCCAGATGATGAGCGCCAACACCACCAGGAACAGCCAGAACACTCTGGCCTCGAGGCGGTTGTATACCAGCGCGGTAAAGACCGCGAGCGGCACCGCCGCGATGTCCACGGCGGCAGTGAACAGGCCGAAGGCGCGCCGCCAATCATAGCCCTCCATCCAGGCGATCACGGCCACGAAGCAGGCGTTCAAGAACTGCATGAACAGCGACAGGATCAGGATGAGTAACCCGTCCTTGAGGTTCAAATCGAGAAACGGCAGATGGCCGCCGAAGAACTCATACAGGCTGCCGGTGATGAGCACCAGGATGACGATCATCCCCGAGTTGTGGAAGGCGCGCAGCAGCGTGAGCCTGAGCATCTGGTTGCGGTTCGTGCCGAAGGGCAGGAACGGCCAGATGAGCGAGGCCACGCCGGCGATCCAGGCGGCCTGCAGCGTGCCGAAGATCAGGATGCTCGACACCTGCACCACCCGGTCGAGGGACACGTGCCCCACGTGCGGCGCCGGGAACCCGAACACCACCACCACGATGCCGAAGAGGGTGAAGCCCACGAAAGCGGAGACGTTCACGATGTCGAGCGGCGCGCGCGCGGACAGGTAGACGAGCAGGCCGAAACCCGCCAGCGCGAGCGTTGCCGCGTAAACCACCGAGACTTGCCGAGCGTTCTTCACGTGGCTTATCACGCTTATCAGCCCTGGGTCTCTCATGTGTTACACGCGCTCCCCGGACTACGCAATATTTCGTTTGTATACTAAGCATACCCGGCCGTCCGTGTCTGACCTGCGTGCTAGACTCACCAAGCAGCCTTGAGGCAAATGATTATGTCGCTTGATTTCAAAGGCTTTTTTACCCGCCTCCTCCTCCCCGTATCGGTCGCGGTCCTGGCCTTAAGTGCCTGCGCCCCACGCATCTATGTCGAACAGGACAAGAACGCGCAGCCTCAGGCCTACCATCGCTACGCCTGGCTTTCCCCGACCCCGGCGCCGGTCAAAGACCCGATCCTGGACAGCCAGATCCTCGAGGGTCGGGTGAAGCAGGCGGTGGAAGCGGCGCTCGCGACACGCGGTTACCAGGAAGTGGCCGCGGACCAGGGACCCGACTTCCTCGTCACCTACCACACCAGCAGCAAGGAGAAGGTGGAGAGCAGCGGCGCGAGCTTCAGCTTCGGCATCATCGACGCCTTCCCGAACGGCTTCGGCAGCGTGGTGGTGCCGGTGGGCAGCGACGTGCGCTCCCGCGAGGAGGGCACGTTCATGCTGGACGTGATCGACGGACAGACGAAGCGGCTCGTGTGGCGCGGCTGGACCACGGGCTGGGTGAGCCAGGACAGCTATACCGACGAGGCCGTGAACTCCGCCGTACAGCAGATCCTCGCCAAGTTCCCCGCCCCCTGACCCCGGAGCCTTACGTGCTCCCGCCCGTGTGACGCGATGAAGCCTGCCCGCCTCATCGCACATGTGGACATGGATGCGTTCTACGCATCGGTGGAGCAGCACGACGACCCTTCGCTGCGGGGCAAGCCCGTCATCGTCGGCGGCCGCGTCAACCGCGGCGTGGTGAGCGCCGCGAGCTACGAGGCGCGCCGATACGGGGTGCGCTCCGCCATGCCCATCTACGAGGCGCGCCGCCGCTGCCCCGACGGCATCTACCTGCCGGTAAGGATGTCCCGCTACCGGGAGATATCCGGACAGGTATTCCAGGTGTTCAGGGATACCACGCCGCAGGTGGAGGGACTGTCGCTCGACGAGGCCTTCCTGGACCTCACCGGTTTGCCGGGGGAAGCCGAGCCGCTCGCCCTCGGCCGTGGTATCAAGGAGCGCATCCGCGAAGCCACCGGCCTCACGGCGTCGGTAGGCCTCGGACCGAACAAGCTCGTGGCCAAGATCGCCTCGGAGCGGGGCAAGCCGGACGGCCTCGTCTACATAGCCGAAACGGAACTGCGCGCCGCGCTGGATCCCTTGCCTGTGACCGCGCTGTGGGGGATCGGGCCGCGTACCCAGGAAAGCCTC
>DATIEQ010000013.1:0-14206 GCA_035455665.1 Gammaproteobacteria bacterium
TCCGCCGTTCTCAGCGAGTATCGGTCGCACATAGTCCCAAGCACGCGGATCGGTGAGAGACCATTCGCTAAATACCACCCCGATGGGGTTGGCTCCCACCAATCGATCGTAGTTGTCCGATCCCACCACCTGCCAGACTGATCCACAGTAGAGCTCCATCGTCATCCGGTCGTTACGTTCCTTGAGGCGCAGTTCCGGCGGGAACGCTTGATCGATGAGTCGCCGCCCTCGCCCGTCGCGGCCCTCCCAGACCACCATACGTCCCTGGTTCGCTGTCGGCAGCATGTGCCAGTAGGTGCCGATGCGCTGGTGGGCGGCGACCGCCGTCCAGTTGATGGCGGTCGAGTCCTTCCCCGCGCGCCGGTGCCACACCGCCACGGCTCTCCGGCCGCCGGTTTCCAGGTAATCCCACAGCGGCCGCTGGTGCGGCCGGGGCTGCCAGCCGTTAGGCAGCGTGATTTCGCGCATCTCGCTTCGGTGCCTTACCCATTTTCCTCAGCCCCTGCCGCGGCGAAGCCTTCTGGAGGAAGGCTGGCCGCTGCGGCTTTACCAGAGCTTCCGAAAGCTGCTGTTGCTGATGAGCGGCGGTGACACCCGGTCGCGGTGCCGGCCCCTTATAGACCCGTCGCCGGCCGGTCACCGATTCCCGCGAAGTCACATACACGCGTCCGCTGCCCTCACAGCGCGGGCAATCACGGACCGCCGTCATTCCGAGGGTCCCATGGTCCTTCCCATCCCCACGGCACCAGGCACAGCTGTCCACGTCGTATTCGCTATTCATCCGCTCTCTCCTGGTTGAATCGCACGATCTTCACTACCAACCCTCCGTCGGTGCCCCGCAGACTCATGGCCTGCGTCACTTTGCCGAGGGCGCGATCCAGCACCGTCTGTGCCGCACTCAAGGCAACCCGCTCGTTGACGCTGTCCACGAGCTTCACGAGCTTCTCCACCGCCTTGAGGGAATGCCTCTGCGCCGTTTCTCGCACGCTGGGGACGGCACGTTTGTGCGCGCCATTCCCTTTCGCCTTCTTCCTGGATGTCATGTGTCCTCGAACTGTGAGAGCGCGCACATTTCCGCAGTGGCTTCCTTGAGCTGGGCTATGTGAGCGTGTAGAGTCTGCACAGATCACATGACTGTTATCGAGGAGAGGATCGATGCGCCCAGCTCGCTGCCTGACCGCTCTCGTACTCCTTACATCACTCGCTGCTTGTGGGGGTGGCGGCGGCGGTAACTATGGCAGCGGCGGGGGCGGCGGGGGTGGCGGGGGTGGCGGCACCGCTAACGTTCAAGGAACGTGGATCGGTTACTACACTGTCACCGGAACACCCGGAAACACCTCGGTCACGGCCGTCATCGAAGCCAATGGGTCAGCTTTCTTCTACGATTCGAACGGCGTGGTCTATGTTCTGCCCAAACTCAGCGGCAGCACGACGCTCACGGGCACTATCACCGCCTATGCCCCCTTCGGATTTGTCTTCGGCGACGGCAAGACGCAGGATAACTACGTCCTCGCTGGAACTGCTTCTGACACCGTTATCTCTGGGACGTTCGGCGGCAACAGCAACGGTGTGACGGGGACGTTCTACCTCACTCCCTTCGTTCCCTACACCCTGACGCCCACCATCGTTTCCGGCTTCTGGAATGGCTTCTATGTAGGCTCGTCCGTCGCCGCGGTCGCCCTCACCGTCCAGCCGAGTGGCACGTTCGTCGGCACTGACGGTAACGGCTGCAATCTCTCCGGAAGCCTGACTCAGGTGCAATCGGGTGAGAACCTTTTCACGGTCTTGGTCGACTCCACAGGTCCCTCGTCCGGCTGCTACGGGCACCTCACCGGCCTCGCCTTCGAGAGTAACCATGACTACAGCGGCGCATTCGGCGGTACCTTAGGCACCTACTACTATGCGGGTGTGTCCAATACCAGCGGCGCTTTCATCGCAGAACTCAAGGCCCCGTGAAGCTCACCGGATACTTTCCATCCTTCTGAACGCGCGGCAGGCCTGGCTGAAGCTCAGGCCTGCCTTCGCTTTCTGCTTGCCGAACACCCAGACGCCGTTGCGCTCATCCGCGCCATAGGGGCAGGGAGCGAAAGGCCCTCTGAGCTTGTAGGCATCGAACCCTTCTTGCAGGACGCGCCTATAGGTTCCCCAACCGAATCGCATCAGCCCACGTCTTCCTCGGGACTGGATTCATCGGAAACCGGGTCCGCAGCCGGCGCGGCTTTCAGGCTCGGCCCTTTCGGCGGGCAGCACTCACCCACACCGGGTGTCTCATAGGGTGCCGCCGACTTGATAGGGTTCCTGCCACCCGGGTTGACGGGCGATTTACCCCTCACAGACTTGCTCATGGATGCCCGCGGATCTTTCCTTCCCATTTTCATTGAATCGCTCCTCTGCAAATGAAGAGGCCATGTGGTTTCCCACATGGCCTTGATATGTTTGGACGCGCTTTACCAGCGTAGCGGCATTTTTCAGAACATGACGCCCTCCGTCAACCCTCCCCCCCCGCTATGCCGAAGCTTCCCTGCGTAGACGGGCCTTGCCATAGGGAGCTGTGCCGGTTCCTTATAGCTGCAGCTGCTGCGGTTGGATTCCGTAGGAGCCGGGTTGCAGGCAGCGGTCCACCCAGAATTGAGCCGTGTCCGACCAGGGATTGTCATAGAGGAGGTCCACCACCTCCGCATAGGGCAGGCGCCGTTTCTCCTCGTCCAGCAGCATCACGATACGCGGCCTCAGGCGCGTGTTGTTCTGCGCGATCACCACGGCGACGGCCCCGGTATTGAGCTCGATGAGCGAACCGGTCGGGAATACGCCCACCACCTGCATGAACTGCTCCACCACTTCCGGCTGGAACAGCGTACCGCGCCAGCCGAACATCTCCCGCAACGCCTCGTGAGGTGGAAGCTGTCCCGCGTGTGGACGGAAGCTCGTGAGTGCATCGTAGCAATCCACGATGCCGGCGATCTTCCCCACTGTCGGGATGTCATTGCCCTTGAGGCCGTTCGGGTAACCGCTGCCGTCGTGACGCTCGTGATGGTTGCGGACCAGGTCCATGATGCGCGGCGTAATGCCATCCATGTCCCGCAGCATCGCGAGGCCTTTGGGCACGTGGCTCTTCATCTGCTCCCAATCCTCCGGGCTCAGGTCCCCGGGTTTCAAGAGCAGTGACAGGGGTAGCTGCGTCTTCCCCACGTCGAACAGCATGCAGCCGAGGCCGATCTCGAAGATCTCATCCACGGCCAACCCCAGGTGACGGGCAAACGCTAGTCCCCAGATACAGGTGTTGAGCGCATGCTTGAAAAGGTAGTTGTCGTGCTCCTGCATCCGCGACAGCCAGATGAGCGCATTTGGGTTGCGCAGGATGCTGTTCATCATGGGCTCGACGGTGCTCTTGGCGAGTTCCACGTTGAGCCGGCCGCTCTGCAGGAGTTCGCTGAAGATCAACTTGGTGGTCGTGCGCGCCTCTTCGTGCACGTTCTTGGCGGCTTTGATCTCCTTCTCAGCCGAGACCTCGTAGGCGTAGCGCGGTTTCGGCTGGCCACGGGTATCGGGCGGCGTGATGCTTTGGATGGTCGGAGCGGCGGGTATGGGGCGGGCGGGCGGCGACTGTTTCGGCTCGTCGACCCCCTCGCGGCGCATGGGATCCACGAACACGTATTCGCAGACGCGGCGCAACCCTTCGAGGTCTTCCTGGTCGCGGATGAAGAAGCCTTGGAAAAGGAAACGAGTCTCCGTCCACGGGCGATCCAGCCGTTCGACATACATGCCGATCGCAAGCTCGCCCACTGCGATTTTTTCTAACTTTGAAGAATCCATCCCTGCACGCTTGGCAGCTGGCCACCTGCAGGCCGCGCCTCACCCTCCCCACATCCGTTGGACGGTAACGGAGAATGGGCGAAGTCTGGACCTGAGTTCGTCCCATTGGCAATCAGGCTTAGCCCGGATACTCCGGCAACCCCTTGAAAAACCGGTGACTGCGCGGGTGATTTGAACACAAAGGACAGCTGTCATGCGGTGCTTGCCGGCGCCATCCGCGCAAAAACGAGCGCCCCGTTTCCGGGGCGCAATGGGAGTACGCATCAGCCGATGATGGGCATGCGTCGGTACGTTTGAAGTGTAGTCAAGGGATCTCGACATATGTCGAGTATCGAATGGACGTTACAAAATGTTACATGCTGCCCTGCATCGCGCTCCCGCAAGTCTTATGCACTACTCGCCGCGTTAATCTATAACCATTCAAGCAGCTCTGCGGATCAGGAATCTGAATCTCCCGTGCGTCCCGCTCCTCTAGAAGATGCGATCGTGCATGACTACCGGCTCATCGCCGCGTGGCGTGCGACGCTGCGCAGCTTCTTCGCCGCCAGCAAACGCATCCTCAAATTACACGGCATCACCTCAATGCAATACCAGGCGCTGCTCGCCATACGCATGGCCGAGGAGCCCGACGGCCTCACGGTCACGGGGCTCGCGGAAGGATTGGGTATACGTCATAACAGCGCGGTAGGGCTCGTCAACCGGATGGTCGCTCATGGAGACGTGAAGCGCATGCGCTCTCACCTGGATCGTCGCATCGCCCACCTTCACATCACAGCCTCGGGTGAAAGTACGCTGCGCAGGCTGGTGGAAGCCCATCGTATCGAACTGAGTCGAATCGAGCCTGAGATCAGGCGCCTCTTCATTGGCGCCTGAGCGGCATCAGGCCTGAGCCGGGGCCGTCCTGGGTTTGAGTCCGATGCTGCGTAGACTGGGACGGGTCATGCACGCCAACGCCAGCGCCGTCAGTGTCAGTCCGGAACCGACGAACACGGGGCTTAAGCCAGCGTATTTGATCAGCACGCCGGACACCGAGCCGGCCACGGGTCCAAGACCCATGAACGTGAACAGCATCAGGCTCATGGTGCGGCCCATATAGGCCTGTGGCACCCGCTGCTGCATCCAGCTGAACAACGCGATCTGCACCACGCCGGCCATCAACCCCACCGCCAGCATCAGGCTCGCGCCTACCCAGGTCGAGTGTACCCCGGCCAGCGCAGCGACACCCAATCCCGCGAGAGTATCCACGCACAACACCGCGAGCCCCACCCGGCCACCCAGTAACCGGCGTAACGCTACACCCGAGAGCACGCTGCCGAAGATGACGCCCAGGCCGTTGGCGGTGCGCAGGATTCCCAAAGATTCCGCCCCCATGTCCATGCGGACGTTCGCCAGCACCGGCAGGCCCACGAGGATCGGGCCGCTCACGAACACCGATACCGCTCCTATGTAGAGGATGAAAGCCCGCAGCTGCACGTCGGACCAGACGAACTGGATGCCCTTGGCCACGTCGCCCAGCACTCCACCCTCCTTCTTCGGGGGATGGTAGTCGCTGTGCACCCGCACCATGGCGAGCGAGGTCACGGAGAACAGGAAGCTGACCGCGTCGATGCTGAAGGCGAGTCCCATGCCGCGGGCATCGGCGAGGTTCTGCGCCGCGTTCACCTGGCTCGAACCCAGGGCGATGACGAATCCGGCGAGCATCGGTCCGAACGTCATGGCGAACTGACGCACGCCCATGAAGGTGGCGTTGGCTCGCTGCAGCTGGTCAGGCTCGATGAGCTGCGGCAGGAGGGACGTACCTGCCGGGTAGGCGAATGCCGTGGACAGGCCTATGCCGAAAGCCAGCACGTACACCTCCCACATCTGGATCGCGTTCGTCAGCACCAGCGCCGCCAGCAGCCCGATGAATACTGCGTTCGCTACGCGTGAATTGAGCAGCACCTTGCGCGGCGACATGCGGTCCACCACCGCCCCACCGATGAGCATGAACACCGCCATGGGCAGGGCCATGACGGCGGTTACCAGGCCGAGTTGCTGGGGGTCGCCCGTGAGCTTAAGCACCAGCCACGGCAGGGCCAACAGCGTGAACTGATCGCCCAGGATCGAGATGGTGCTGCCCATGAACAGCAGCCTGAAGTCGCGGTTCGCGAACAATGAGGTGCGTTTCTGTTCTGCCATGTCCCTAACCTGACCCGATAAGGTCCAAGATGAGCCTACACTTTGCCTTATATTACGTCGGCCGCCCAGTGATACTTGTCATCTAACGGGCTGGAATTCAAGCACATCCGCTTCCTCCGTTGACGCTCCCTCACCTCAAAGCGTAACGTCCCGGCGTCGAATAACAGCAGTGGGGAGTCAGCCATGGCTATGCCGAAACATTATCGCCTGTGGTACCTGTTGCTTGCGTTGTCTGTCTCAACTGTGCTCGCTGGACCACCGCCTGTACCCAAGTCCGACCAGGCCTTGATCGAAAGCGCCATGTCGGCCGCCCCCGCCACCGTCTCCAAGGACGCCACGATCGTGGATATGACAGGGGGCAAGATGCGCACCCTTAGGAAAGGCACCAACGGCTGGACCTGCACCCCGGATGACCCCGGCACCCCCGGGGACGATCCCATGTGCCTGGACCCGAACGGCTGGGATTGGCTCATGGCTTTGATGGCCAACAAGCCGCCGGCCGATAAGGTCGGCTTCATCTATATGCTCAAGGGCGGCTCTGACGCCAGCAATGTGGACCCGAGCATCACCGCACCCAAGGACGGCCGCTGGGTCACCACCGGTCCCCACGTCATGGTGGTGGGTCCCGCCGCGAAGCTCATGCTGGGCTACATCAAGGGTGATTACCCGGACACCTCCAAACCCTACGTCATGTGGGCGGGGTCCCCATACGAGCACCTGATGATCCCGGTCAAGATGTGATATCCGTATAGGCCTTGTCGACAAGGGGCGATGGTCGAGCCATCGCCCCTTGCATATGTTCTCGCGGAAACCAGGCCATCAGGTCTTTTCAAGACTACTGGACCTATATTGATTTTGAGTCAGATCCGAAGATGAGGGCCTCGTAGTATTACGGGAATTGTCTATTTGGGGCCGAGCTACAAAGGTACGAACCGGGCTAATTTCAGTCTCATTTGAGGGACTGTTTTGGGTCGTCAGCGGACATTGGGAGGCGCGACCCACGCATCCGTATAATGTGGTTCCATCCCTACCTTCAACCGCCGAAGCGCCGCAGTGCCGACTTTACGTCTTTCCGACGGCGACGGCTGAGAAGGACGTGGGTACCGTCATGTAATTCCACGATAGGCTCAGTGCCGACATTTGAGGAGATCGAATGGACGAAGGCCAGATTTACAATGGCTGTGCGGTGAGTCCGCACGAAGCGCTTCGAATCGAGACGCTTTTCGAGGGAAGATAGAGACTCACGGATCAGGAAATGGCCTGCAATGGTATGAATTGCTGCGTAATAATCAAAAGCTCTAATCCAAGTTACATCCGCGACATTGATGACTGAATCGCCATCAGCGGTATGGATGACTAAGCGAGACGCGCCCTGTCGAGGCGAACCCCCGGATTTGGCAACTTCTAATAACGCCTCAACGGAAGCAAGTCTCTCCTTAGCTCTTGATAGAGCTTCCTTGAAACGCGCCTTGCTGACGGGTTTGACCAGATAGTCGACGGCATGCACTTCGAAGGCGTCCACAGCGAAGCGATCATAAGCGGTCACGAAGATCACTTGCGGCAGTCTCTTCTGATCAATACTGCGTAGCGCCGCGATCCCGTCCAGTTCGGGCATCTGCACGTCCAGGAATACCAGATCCGGAGACAGCGATCTGAGCAATCGCGCTACTTCTTTGCCATCACGGGCCTCGCCGACGATTCTTATATCAGCATCATCGGCAAGCAGCTGGCGTAAGCCGCGGCGCGCCAGGGGTTCATCGTCGGCGATGACAACGCGGATAGGGAAGGAGCTCATGCGGACTCTGCGTTGTGGGGGATAGACAGAACGACCTCGGTTCCACCGGTAGAGGACTGGTGAATATTAATGCTGGCATCATCTCCATACAGTAGGCGGAGCCGCTCTTTCGTGTTCGATAGGCCGACACCGTCCGGGGACACGGGTCCAATTCCGATGCCATCATCGCTGACCGCCAACTCCAAGTGCGAACCTCGTATCCGTGCGCTAATCTCGATGCGGCCGGTGCCGGCACGTTTGGTTATCCCATGTTTTATGGAGTTTTCCACTAGTGGCTGCAGGATAAATCCAGGTACGCTCAAGGACCGTGTCTGCTTCTCGATTGACCATGTCACCTGCAACCGGTCCGCAAACCGCACCTGTTCTATCGCCAGGTACTGCCCGAGGAATTGTAATTCCTCGGAAAGCGGGACTTTATGCCGTGGATCGAGCTTGAGCGTTTGATGCAGCACTTCACCAAGCAGTTCAATGACCCGGGAAGCCGCGCCGGTATTGTTCTCACGTATCAATACCAAGATCGCATTTAGGCTGTTGAACAGAAAATGGGGATTGAGTTGCATACGCAGGGCCGCAAGCTTCGCTTCAAAGAGCTGCGCCTTTAGGTGCGACGCAAGCGCCTCTTTTTCCCTGGCTTCCACGAAGTAGGAGAAGGCATATACGCAACCCAATATCGTGGTATACGTGAACAAGGCCCAGGGAATGCTCGTGAGGACCCAACCGATGTATACCTGTACGTGGGGGCCTTCAACTGCATGCCGATGCAATAACAGTCCCAGACCCATGCTTAGAGCTGACCAAGTGACACACAAACACGACGCCCCTGCTACGTGGATAGCAAGGGCATGCTGCCAGCCGCTGCGTCTAAGCGGCAAACGTTTTGCAAAATAATAGGTGGCCGGCGTCAGCGAGCCCAGAATCAGCCATTGACTGCCGGCAAACACCGCGTCGTGCAATTCCGCGAGCTTGCTATCAGTCTGTACCAGAATGAAGGGCGTGACCATGGAGAATAGTGCTGGGAGTAGGCAAGCCGCGAATATCAGCAGCAGGAACCAATGTTCGTTCGACCGGGTGACCGCGGAAGCAAGACGATTGGGGAGCTGCTCCTGATCAGGCATCGGACTGCTCCAGGTGAACAAGCTTTCTTAGAGCTGGCCTGCGGCTTACCACACCGCGTCTACTCTAACCTGATTATCGCAGTACTACGATATCGTGTATTTGAGTTACACAGAAACCTCGGTCCGATTCCAGGAAATACCGCTGGCTGCATCATTGTGGCCGCTCGCTGCATTTACCTTGATTATTTACAGATTGCTCCTACGATACGCAATCATTCTTAAGAGGAGGCTCCCATGAGAGATATACGAGCCAGACTCTCAGTGTTATGGGTGTTTGCGACGCTCAACTATATCTATGCAGATGTGTTCGCCTGCTTCGACGCCTTGGGGTCGAATAATGTAAGGTCCATGTTTCTTCATTTCTCCCCGGGAGCGTGGTTAGGAATCGCAATACTCATGGAGATCCCGATGGCGATGATCCTGCTGTCGTGGACCCTGAAGCCCCAAGCAAATCGCTGGGCGAACATCGTCGCGGGCGTGATAGAAACTCTCGCTGTTCTCTTGACCCAAATCATCGGGCCACTCTTCAATCTCACGACAACCACTTCTTATTATGTGTTCTTTGGAGCGATGGAAGTCCCGTGTACTCTGCTGATCGTGTGGTACGCATGGAGATGGACGTCCGACGATGCCATTCCAATACTGACCCCGTCTACCATTTGATCATCGACCCTGGCGAGTAGGGAAGGTGCGTTCATTCGATTGACGACGCTGCTTTCGGCCATAAGCGGGGCTAGCCTGGAGTTACGCAATGCGTCGCAAGCGGCATCCGATGATCGCAGCCGCTTTCGGTCGGCGAGACCCCTAATCCCTTCTGCATTTACGGCGGCAAGGCGACTAAGGAGGAAGACCATGGCAACGACTACCGACCGCATGCTTACACTGACGTCGCTCATCGCCGTCATCCTATTATCATTGCATGTCACCGACGACGTGGTGCGCGGACTCGAGAAAGAGGCTGCGCTGAACCTGGTCACCGTGCCGATTCTCACCTTCTGGTTGTGGGTAACGCTCGTGCTCGCGCGGCCTCGCTGGGGCTACGGCATTCTCTTCCTTGGCGGGCTCTTCGCTGCAGCCATGCCCGTCATCCACCTGCGCACGATGAGCGGTGAGTTCGTTGCATCTGGCGGCGGCTTCTTCACCATCTGGTTGCTGATCGCACTGGGGGTAACGGGACTTTTTTCAGCGATCCTTGCGCTGCGCGGCCTGTGGGCCGCTGTACGCATGCGTGGAAGCGCGTGAATGCTATCGCGTCAATTAAGGGACATATGATTCTTACGCTTGGAAGGATTGGTCCGAGAGCCGAGAAAAGTTGCGCGCGAAGAATACTGAAGGTTGGCTTAATGAACTTGGCTTTAGCGTCGGTTCGCATTCCTGGGGTGAAATCTGGGCCGGCTATGATGCTAAAGGCGGTTTTGGTAGCGCAATTGTTCGGTACAAAATTTAGCCCCTGCGTTTAATTTGACCACCGTTCTCGAAGGGCTGCTATGGGTCGTAAATGGACGTTCACAGGGAAGGCCAAGAAGCTGCTTTTAGTCCTACGGGGTGGTGTTTTGAAGCGTAACGGGTGGCAAGACTTGCACACCCGAACCGCTGATGGGAATGGGCATTGATACGTGATTAAGACATTTTTTCGGCCATCCGCTCTTGAAATAATCGATACCCCTGCTGGCACAGCCGTCTAAACTTCTGCACCCCGGCCGGTGAGCCGTCCGACACCACGCACCAGGCATAGTGCTTTTCCGTGTTACGTGGCGCGCGCCAGGCGGTCTTCCCGCCGCGGCCGGTGCAGATGCCCCGGTGCCGTGCCAAGAGGGCCGCATGCACCGGTGGGCAGGCGGTTTTGAGCCACTCCATGAAGGAGTTCACTGCCTCCGCTCCGGAATGGTCCGGAGGCAGGCATTCGCTCACGCTCCGCACCGGCCCCAGGCGCTCGCCGTACTGCATGAGCTTCGCGAGCCAGGTCACCCGCGGTAGCCCCAAGGACTCATCCCACTGCCGCTCGGACCAGCGCGCCCAATGCTCGAACAACCGACGCTCCCGGGCATAGCGCCGCCCGTAGGCCCTCACGGCTCGTCCTGGAGCATCGCCTCCACGTCCTGGGCGGTGCTCTGACGGTCAAGTGTCCCCAGGTATTCCCCGTGGTTCTCGGGGCAATGTATCCATTGGTTGATGAGACCCGGCCAGATCACCTGGTATTTTCCTTCCGGCGAACGCCCCAGGCCGCAGGTGCGGTTCATGCGCAGGATGTCCTGGGCCCAGTAATGGATCTTCCCGGCGAGTTGTGCCTTGCTGACCACCTCCACGAACGCGCTCATGTTCCCCTCTCCTGTGTCATCGCTTGTCTGCGTCCCTGCGGCCTCGTCTGGAAATGCTCCGCCTTCAGTTCGTAGCGGATCTTCAGGTCCTGCTTCTGCGGGATGGGCCCTTCCGGCCACTGGGACACGGCGGCCTTGGAGATGCCGAGCGCCCGTGCCAAGGCCTTGGCGCTCCCGAAGAGCGCGACGGCTTCAGACTTGTGGAGGCGGGTGACCGGCATGTTGCTAGTACAGCAAGCTAAACGACGCTTGTCAAGTATGCTGTAATGTAGTAAAGTAAACTTAACTCATGAAGACCGCTGCGGAACGCATCAAGCACATCCGGGAGCAATTGCAGCTCTCACAGGAAGCTTTTGGCCAGCAGATCGGCGTCTCCAAGGGCGCCGTCTCTCAATGGGAAGGAGGTGACATCAAGAACCTGCGCCCCCCAAACCTGTTCGCCATCCAGCGCATCAGCGGCTTCTCCGCCGAGTGGGTCGCTACCGGCGCCGGCCCTAAGCTCCTCAAGAAATCCTCTGACACCCCGCCGCTCCCCGCCGGCGCACCGGCCGCGTATCTGCCGCTCGTCTCCTGGGTCCAGGCCGGGCAATGGAAGGAAGTGGTGGATAACTACCGCCCTGGCGAGGGGGAGAAGTTCGTCCTCACCACCCGCAAGGTGAGCCCGCGCGCCTATGCCCTGCGCGTGGTGGGCGACAGCATGGAGAACCCGAACGGCCGGCCTACCTATCCCCAAGGTTCCATCATCATCGTGGACCCGGAGCGCGCCGCGGTACACGGCAGCCCGGTGATCGTGCGCCTCGAAGACTCAAAGGAGGCGACCTTCAAGCAACTCGTCATCGAGGGCGATGTGCGCTACTTGAAGCCCCTCAATCCCCGCTATCCCATCATCCGCATCGAAGGTCAGGCGACGCTCTGCGGCGTCGTGGTCCAGACCGTCATCGACGAAGATTGAAACCATCCCAAAAGCTGCTGCGCTCGGCATGACTTTGTTGCGCGTCGGCTCGGAATCCTCATGTACCGTCGGAGTACACTCCGGTTCCTCGCCGCCGCGCGCCTCGTCCAGCCATCGCTCGCGACGCTTTTGAAATGGCTTGAATAACGACTAGAGAAGGCTATTGAATATGGCGGGTTACTCCGGCACACCCCTCTCGAAGAAGCTCGGTATCAAGCCTGGCTCACGCGTATACGTGAAGGATCCACCTGCGGGTTATCGCAAGCTGCTGGTACCCCTACCCGCGCGAGTCAGTTTTGCCTCACGGCTCACCGCCAGCCTGGACTGCATCCACCTGTTCACCTCGAGCCGCTTGAAACTCACGTCAGCCCTCCCGGTGCTCACGAAGAAGATCAAGATGGACGGGGCCATCTGGATCTCCTGGCCCAAGAAAGCGTCAGGTGTCGCCACCGACGTCACCGAAGATGTCATCCGCCATATCGCCTTGCCTCTGGGTCTCGTGGATGTGAAAGTATGTGCGGTGGACGAGACCTGGTCCGGCCTCAAGCTCGTCATACGTAAGAGTCATCGCAAATAGATCCCCACCAGGGTGCCGCCCGTGAGACGTTTCTCTAACCTAGACTCCGTAGCCATCGGCGCGGGTTTCTGGCGATGGCAGCGCGAGCGCCGCCGCTTGGGCCTGCCCCACCCTCCCCTCGAGGGATACGCCGCATTCGCCGAACGCTGGTCCATGAAGCCGGACTTCACATTAGGATCCCCGTCACGTTCTCGCCAGAACTGTGTCTGGTGGCTGGGGCACGCCACCGTGCTCCTGCGTATCGGGGACTTGCACGTCATCACGGATCCGCATTTGTCTCGCCGTGCCTCGCCGCTCCCTTTCCTGGGTCCGCGCCGGCATGTGCCTGCGCCCGCCCATGTCCACGAGCTCCCGAAAATAGACTTGGTGCTGATCTCCCATAACCATTACGACCACCTGGATAGCGCCAGCATCCGCACACTGCTGCGCCGCAATCCCGCGACGGTGTTCCTGGCACCCCTGGGGCTCGGGGATTGGCTGCAGCGTCGCGGTGCGGCGCATGTGCACGAGCTCGGCTGGTGGCAGAAGCACGAGCACGAGGCCGTCGAGATCCATTGCGTTCCGGCCCAACACTGGAGTGCTCGCGGCCTGTTCGACCGCTACCAGACGCTCTGGTGCGGCTGGGTATTGCGTAGCGGTGCCTTCAGCTTCTATTTCTCCGGCGATACGGGTTACACGCCGCGGCTCGCCGACATCTCCATGCGGCTCGGCCCCCCGGACCTCGCCGCCCTGCCCATAGGCGCCTACGCGCCACGCTGGTTCATGGGGCCCCAGCACATCGACCCGCCCGAAGCCGTGCGTCTCCACCGGGAACTGGGCGTGAAACATTCACTCGCGATCCACTGGGGCACCTTCGAATTGGCGGACGATCGTCTTGATGAGCCCGTCGAAAGCCTCCAGCGGGTCATGGCCGAGCAGGACCTCTCTCCCCAGGATTTTTGGATCTTCCGCCAAGGCGAAGGCCATCGTCTCTGAACCCGCGCCGCATGAGTAGTTTAGCATACTTGACTTTTAATGTTCAGTATGCTTTACTTTCCCAAGCCATCCAACCCGGAGGTCCCGGCCCGGAATCCTCATGCACGCCCAGACCCGTTTCGAGTCGCACGCACCGCACGGCGGTGCCCGCCTATCCCAGGAGCCCGACGAGCCCCTTGCCCAAGTGGAACTGCTCCTCCTGTTCCATCCCAGGCTGCAGGGCGGACCGCGCCGCGTGGCGCCGGAGACCTATGCCGGGGCGAACCAGGCCTGGCTCACGCTGGACGTCCGTGGCACGTATGGCACGAGTGAACTGACCGGGCGGCCCATCCTCGAGGATCTGCGCCTCGAGACCCACGGCGAGGATCTGGAAGCCTTGCTGCCCGATGAGATCGTCAACGAGATCGCCGCCTATGTGCTCGCTGCCCACTGAGCTGGCTTCGGTGGCCGTCGCTGCTACACGCCTGGGGAACTGCCCGCAGG
>DATIEQ010000014.1:0-3089 GCA_035455665.1 Gammaproteobacteria bacterium
GACCTCGCCATCCATCTCCAGCACCAGGCGCAGCACGCCGTGGGCCGCCGGGTGCGGCGGCCCGAAGTTCATGGTGAAATTCTGGATCTCAGGCATTCTTGGACGCCTCCTTGAAGGCTTCCTCGTAGCGCGGGTCATGGCGGATGACGCGCGGCACCAGCACCCGCGGCTCGATGCTCACCGGCTGGTAGACGACGCGCTTCTTCTCCGGGTCGTAGCGCACCTCCACGTTGCCCGACAGCGGGAAATCCTTGCGGAAGGGATGCCCCACGAACCCGTAGTCCGTGAGAATGCGGCGCAGGTCCGGATGGCCGTTGAACAGGATGCCGAAGAGGTCGAAGGCCTCCCGCTCGAACCAGTTGGCGGACGCCCACACGGAGGTGAGCGAATCCACCATCGGCGGTTCGCCCTCCGGGCAGAAGACCCGCAGGCGCAGCCGCTCGTTGCGGTTCACGGACAAGAGGTGGTAGACCACCGCGTAGCGCCGCCCTGGAGCGGCATCGAGACCCAGCACCGTACGCTTCACGCCGCGGCTGAAACCGCTCTTGGTGGAATCCTCGGTGCGCCATTCCGCGTCGCCGAAGCCCAAGTAATCCAGGCCGCAGACATCCATGAGCTGCTCGAAGCGGAAATCCTTCTCATCGCGCAAGCTGCGACAGACGTCCAGCAGTCTCGCCGCGGGGACTTCGTACGTCAATTCGCCGGAAGTGGACGGCACGCGCACGAGCACGCCCGCGAAGCGCGTTTCAACCTGCCCAGCGAGCGTCTGTGCGTCTGCGGTCATGATCCCCTGCTCAGCGTGCGATGGTGTTGGTGCGCCGGATCTTCTTCTGCAGCTGGATGATGCCGTACAGGAGTTGCTCGGCGCTCGGCGGGCATCCAGGCACGTAGACGTCGACGGGCACGATGCGATCGCAACCGCGCACCACCGCGTAGGAATAGTGGTAGTAGCCGCCGCCGTTGGCGCAGGACCCCATCGAGATCACCCAACGCGGCTCCGCCATCTGGTCGTAGACCTTGCGCAAGGCCGGCGCCATCTTGTTCACGAGCGTGCCGGCCACGATCATCACGTCCGACTGGCGCGGGCTCGGGCGGAAGATCACGCCGAAGCGGTCCAGGTCGTAGCGCGCCGCACCGGCGTGCATCATCTCCACCGCGCAGCAAGCGAGACCGAAGGTCATGGGCCAGAGCGAACCGGTGCGCGCCCAGTTCACCAGGGTGTCCACCTTGGCCGTGACGAAGCCCTTCTGCTGCACGCCGTCTACTCCCATTCGAGCGCTCCCTTCTTCCACTCGTAGGCGAAACCCACGACGAGGATGGCGAGGAAGATGGCCATGGCGAGGAAGCCGAACAGGCCGATGCCGTGCAGCGAGACGGCCCAGGGAAACAGGAAAGCGATCTCGAGGTCGAAGATGATGAACAGGATGGCGACGAGGTAGTAGCGCACGTCGAACTTCATGCGGCTGTCCTCGAAGGCCTCGAAGCCGCACTCGTAGGGCGATTGCTTCTCGGGATCGGGACGACGGGAGCCGAGCAGTGTGCTCGCCACGAAACCTGCCCCGACCAGCACGCCGCCGAACAGCAGGCCGCCGACGATGAAGATCAGGATAGGCACGTAGTTCGCGAGCATGCTTTCCTTCCTGCGGTGCGGCGCCGCTCTGGGGAGCCGCCGCCCCGGCACTGGACCCGGGGGCTTGGATAGGCTGGTGCCGACGAGAGGACTCGAACCTCCACGGATTGCTCCACTACCACCTCAAAGTAGCGTGTCTACCAATTCCACCACGTCGGCAAGTCAAAAAAGCGGTGCGTCGTCGGCGGGCGCATCCACTGAAGAGGTGCAATTTTAGCGTATCGGCGCCGCAAAAAGCGATGCCGGAGACGACTCCTCAGTGCCCGGGGTTATTCCCTGCGGGCGCTTGTGAAGGAGCACTGGGCGGCGTGTTGGCGGGAGCCGGTGTGCTCTGCCCGGCCGGGGCCGGCGGCGTCGCCGGCTGCTGCTGCGCCGCCTGCTCCACCACGCTCTGAGGCGCTGCCGCGTGACGCGAGGCATAGGCCATGCCGAGCGCCAAGGCGAAGAAGATCGCGGCGAGGATCGCGGTGGTGCGGCTCAGGAAGTTGGCCGAACCGGCGGCGCCGAACACGGTGCCGGAGGAGCCGCTGCCGAAGGCGGCACCGGCGTCGGCGCCCTTCCCCTGCTGCAGGAGGATCAGGCCGATGAGCGCCACGGCGACGATCACCAGGGCGATGACGAGGACGTTGTACAACATTGAGATGTTCCGTTTGTCTGAAATTGAAACTCAGGCGGCTGCGCAGATGGCGAGGAACTCGCGGGCATCCAGGGAGGCCCCACCGACCAGTCCACCGTCGATGTCCGGCATGGCGAAGAGCTCGGAGGCGTTGGACGCCTTGACGCTCCCGCCGTACAGGATGCGCACCGCGTCGCTTATTTTAACATCCCGGGCCTTGAGCAGGCTGCGGATGAGGGCATGGACTTCCTGGGCCTGCCCGGACTTCGCGGTGCGCCCGGTGCCGATGGCCCAGACCGGCTCGTAGGCCACCACCGCTGTTGCGAAGGCGGCGACGCCCGCTGTATTCAGCACCGCTTCGAGCTGACGCGTCACGACCTTCGGGGTCTCGCCCGCATCCCGTTCCGCCAGGGTTTCGCCCACGCAGAGGATGGGGACCAGCCCCGCCTTCTGGGCTGTCATGAACTTGCGGGCCACCTGGGCGTCGGCTTCGCCATAGAGGCTGCGCCGCTCGGAATGGCCGACGATCACGTAGCGGCAATCGAATTCCTTGAGCATGGCACCGGAGACCTCGCCGGTGTAGGCGCCATTGTCCTCGGCGCAGAGATCCTGGGCGCCGAGCAGCACCTCGCCCCCCTTGAGGGCGCGGGCGGCATCCGCAAGATGCACGTAGGGCGGGCAAACGAGAACCTCGGCTTTATGCCCCGCCTTCAGGCCCTGCAGGATGTCCTGCACCAGACGCTGGGCGCCGTCGCGGGTGCCGTTCATCTTCCAGTTGCCCGCAACGAGCGGCTGACGCATGCCTTATATCCTTAGGGGTGTCGTGGAACCCCGAATGCGGCG
>DATIEQ010000015.1:0-17671 GCA_035455665.1 Gammaproteobacteria bacterium
GGGCTAGCCTTCATGGGTAACGCCATGGCCGCGCCCCAGACCATCACCAGCGGCCCCGAGCGGGTGAGCTTGCTCGAGCTCTACACCTCGGAAGGCTGCAGCAGCTGCCCGCCGGCGGAAGCCTGGCTCTCAGGCCTGATAGATGACTCGCGTCTCTGGAAGCAGCTCGTGCCCGTGGCCTTCCACGTGGACTATTGGGATGACCAAGGTTGGCGCGACCCCTTCGACAGCCCGGAATACACTGACCGGCAGAAGCGCCTCGGCGGCGCGGTGATATACACGCCCGAGTTCATGGTGGACGGCAGGGAATGGGACAACTGGTTCAACCACTGGCTGCTCAAGCTGCCCGCACCGGCGAAGGCCGGTGTCTTGAGTCTCACGGCGGACGGCCGCCGCGTCACGGTACATTTCATCCCGTCTGTTCCCGTCAATAGCGACCTCGAAGTGGAGGTGGTGCTGCTCGCCTTCGGCGTGGACGTGCCCGTGGGCGCGGGCGAGAACCAGGGCGCGACCCTGCGCCACGATTTCTTAGTGGTGAGCGACGCCCACGGAAGACTCGCACTCAATAAAGACAGCTACGACGCTGTCCTCAACCTGCCGCCGTCGGTGACGGTGAAGGCAGCGCGCTATGCCTTGGCGGGATGGGTATCGGCTAGCGATGACGCTGCACCTATACAAACTGTTGGCGCGTGGTTAGCTGATTCTCTAAATTAAAAGCGTCGCGAGCGCAGGCAAAACGAGGCGCACGACGGCGGGGAACCGGAGCGTACTCTGATAGTACGTGAGGGCGCGCCGTATATGGCGCGCGGGCGAACAGGATGTTCGCCCCGGACCATGAGCGGAGCAGGACAGCGCGGCGATATGGGCGAGCTTCCCTGCAACAAAGTTATGCCAAGCGCAGCAGCTTTTAGATGAGTTCCTTCATGGACTTGAACTGCGCCTTGTCGGCGGAATACCCCAGCACCTGATCCAGCGACGTGAACTTGTTGACACCGGTCGAGAGCTCGATGTCACTCGCCTGGAACTGGCAGGGATGTTCGTAGCCCGCGGTGTGGGCGAGCGCCACCAGTTCCTTGCGCAGACCCTTGATGAAGTTCGAGCAGCGGATGGATTTCAGTTCCACGTCTAGGCCCGCTTGGCGCCACTCGCTCATGGTGGTGACGCCGGTGGGACAGTGGCCGGTGTGACAGCTCTGGGATTGGATGCAGCCGATGGACATCATGGCCTCGCGGGCGATGTTCACCAGGTCGCAGCCCATGGCGAAGGCGACGACCGCGCGGTCCGGGAAGCCGAGCTTGCCGCTGCCGATCCACACCACGTCCTTGGAGACACCGGCCTTCTGGAAGATCTGGTAGACCCGCGCGAAGCCGATCTTGAAAGGCAGCGACACGTGGTCGGTATAGGTCAGGGGCGCGGCGCCGGTGCCGCCCTCGCCGCCGTCGATGGTGATGTGGTCCGGCCCTTCCTTGCGCTTCTTCATGCGCTTCGCGAGCTCCTCCCAGAAGGCGGTCTCGCCGATGGCGGACTTGATGCCGACCGGGAGCCCGGTGCGGTCCGCGATCTTCTCGATGAAGTCGATCATCTCGTCCACGGTGCCGAACTCGCTGTGGGCGTTGGGCGAGATGCAGTCCTTGTAGGGCTCCACGCCGCGGGTCTTGGCGATCTCCGGCACCACCTTGGCGCCCGGCAGCACGCCGCCCTTGCCGGGCTTCGCGCCCTGGGAGAGCTTGAGCTCGATAGCGCGGATCTGCGGGTACTTGGCGCATTTCTCCGCCAGCACGTCCATGGAGAACTTCCCGTCCTTGCCGCGCACGCCGAAGTAGCCGGTGCCGATCTCGAACACCACGTCACCGCCCAAGAGGTGGTACGGGCTCAAGCCGCCCTCGCCGGTGTTGTGGAAGCAGTGGGCCATCTTGGCGCCCAAGTTCAAGGCCGAGATGGCGTTGCGGCCCAAGGAACCGAAGGACATGGCGGAGATGTTCACCACCGAGGTGGGGCGCCAGGCGCGCTTGCGCTTGTGGCTCTTGCCCAGCACCTTGAGCGAGGGCACGGCGCTCGCGTCGCCGTTCAGCTTCACCGCCTTGTCCTCGGGGAAGGGGAAGGCCTTGTTCTTGATGATGGGGTAGCCGACCGAGTAGAGCTGCTCCTCGGTGCCGAAGCCGAAGAAGTTGTTCTGGCCCTTGGAGGTGGCGTAGATCCAGCTGCGCTCGCTGCGGTTGAAGGGCAGCTCCTCCTTGTCGTCCGCCACCCAGTACTGGCGCAGCTCCGGGCCGATGAACTCCAGGA
Organism: Gammaproteobacteria bacterium; assembly: GCA_035455665.1. Lineage (GTDB taxonomy): Bacteria > Pseudomonadota > Gammaproteobacteria > Natronospirales > REEB76 > DASUBN01. The sequence goes on from DATIEQ010000015.1 coordinate 2,287, forward strand.
AATAGCGCAGGTGGCCGATGACCGGGTAGTTGTGCATCACCGCGTGGGGACGCTGGCGGATGTCGTGGATCGCCACCAACGCCAGGAATACGAGAATCCCCGCCGCAATCCAAAGAAATATCAGCATGACCACTCCCCTGCTTTATCCCTCACCTAAGCATACCAATTTTCGGCATAGCCAGAGGCACGGCAAACACGTGATAAGTGCGTAAGAACCGAAAGTTACCGCAGAAACGTCGCGAGCGAAGGTTCGCCGCATGCGGTGAACGACCCGCCATGGATGGCGGGGCTGGCGATGCGCCAGGGATGGTTCGTGGTGAGCATTGCGAGCCGAGCGCAACGAAGTTATGCCGAGCGCAGCAGTTTATGCGATAACTTTTAGAAGTCCCGCTTGAATACTAATCTCACTCCCTGGCGCGTGCCGCTCGTCGCGTAAATGCCCACCGAGCCGGTCTGGTCCATGTACCAGACGATGCCGAGATACCCGCCGCCGCCCCGGTCCACCCCCAGGTTGCGGTGCTGGTTCACGCTACCCTGGTCCGTCTCCTCCCCCTCCAGGCGCTGGTAATAACCCCCGGCGTAGAAGCGCCAGCGGTCGAAGCGCAGCACCGGTCCGATCGCCGAATAGGTCTCGTACCAGCTCAGGTCCGATCGCTGGTTGAGCATCGCCCCGCTCACCCCGTGCCAGGTATAGCTCATCTCGGCGGCGAGGTTGAGGCGGTCGTTCTCGTAGGTCTCCCAGTGGGCGCCCACGCCGAGGTAGCGGCCGGCGTAGCTCTGGCCGCTAGCCACGGGATCGTTGTCCACGTCGAGGGTGGCATAGCCGCCCTGCAGGAAGAGCGTGACCACGTCCGACACGGGCTCGTAGTAGCCGATGCCGTAGCGGCCCATGTGCGCCTTGTGCAGGCCGTCCGGGTAGGTGAAATGCGTCGAATAGCGGCCGAGCTCGAGGAGCGTGCTGGCGCCCTGGGGGTAGCCGTCGTCGGCGCCGGCCGCGCCGGCCCAAAGAAACACGCAGAAGAGGATGAGGCGCGGTGACAGCGGCGCCCTCCAGGCGGGACGGTTCATGGGATCATCATATACCCGCGGCGGCGATTCCATGCAGGAATCGCCGCCGTATCGTCGGGCGTTACGGGTGCGAGGCGCGCGTCACCACAAGACCCACAGCATGAGGAACAGCGTGTCGTTGTCCGAGGCCTTGCGGCCGCTGCCGTCGTAGTTGTCGCTGGCACCGTTGAACTTGTTATAGAGAGTGTACTGCACCACCATCTGCATGTTCTGCCGCGGCAGGTAGGTGTACTGGAGTATCCACCCATTGCTGTCGGGCGAACCCGTGGCTGAGCCATCCACCGGGTTCGGCGTATACATGAGCGGGTCGCTGTCACCGGTGGTAGAGAAATACCCGAGCCCGAAGGCTTGGCTCGAATCGAGGTGGTACCGGCCGTTCAGGTTCAGGGTATTGAGTTTGTCCTCGGGCTTGCTCAGGCCCACGGCGCTGCTCGCCGCCAGCGACTGGGTCTCATGGATGTAGGTGCCGTAGAGGGACAGCAGGTTGTCGCCCATGGGCATCTCGAACTGCGTGTCCACCGCGTAGTCGGTGTAGCTGTCGCTCATGCCGAAGGCGCCTGCACCCGAGAAGCCCTGGGCCACCGCCGCGTGGGTGCCATAGGCTCCCACCTCGAGGGTGTTCGCTCCGGTCCACTGGTAGGCGACGCGCCAGTAGGGTTCGAAACCGTCCACGAAACCCGCCCGCGAGATGGGCTGGCTGTTGGCGGTGGGCGAAGCCCGATACAGGCTCACGAGGCCGTAGAGATGTCCGTCCCAGAACGCGTAGGCGCCGAGACCCGCGACGCTGCCGGCGCCGCTGATGCCGCCGCCGAGCAGCGTGCTGGCGGACGGTCCCGGCGCGACTTCGGAGGACACCCAGGGGAAGCCCCAGGCGGAGGTGGAGTTCCACACGTCCTCGATGGTCGGGCCATTGTTGAGGGTGAGTCCGTAGATGGTGTCCTCACCCCAGAGTTGGGTGTGGTCCGCATAGCGGATGTCGGCGTTGTCCATGCTGAAGTGGTCGTCACCCTGCGTGTAGGTCAACTGGGTGAAGGCGCCCGTGTTCTGCGAGATGGCGCCGGCGTAGAACAGGCTCAACTGTGCCGGGAACTGGACGTTGCCGTTCTGCGCGCCGGGCTGCGCCTTGCTCGTCACCGTGTCCGCCACCTGCACCATGGCGGAGAGCGGCGGCAGCTCGTCGATGCTGAGGTTCTTGCCGGACTCACCCGACTGGATCTGCTTGATGCCGGTGAGCGTGTAGCCGTTCAGCTTGAACAGGCGGCCGAAGGAGGTGAGCTCCGGCGGCACGCTGTGGCACACGTTGCAGGCGAGGCCCGTCTGGCGGGCGAAACTCGGCACTGCCTGGGCCTGCTGGGCGAGCAGCGCCGCCGAGAGCAGGAGAGCGAGCCGCGCCAGGTACGAAAACAGGTTCCGGGTGATCATGACGTACTCCTTACTTGGCGGGCAGCCGGCCCGTCCATGGCTGACACGATAAAGTTTAGCTCCCCGGGGCGCCTTGATCTGAGTCAAACGGAAGGCTCACCCCTTCTAGGGGTTTCCCTGAGGTCGCCCAGGTCAAGACTTCCGAGCGAAAATCCCACAGAATCAGCCGGATGTCACAGGGACAGGGACCATGACGACTCGCAACTTGAGCCATCTGCTGCATCCCGGCAGCGTGACCCTCATCGGCGCCAGCGCGGATACCGCGAAGGTGGGGCACGCGCTCGCGCGCAACCTGGCGGAGCAATTCCACGGCCCCCTGTATTTCGTGAACCCCAAGTACAAGAGCATCGACGGCCGGCCCTGCTGGCCCGACGTCGCCTCCCTCCCCCAGGCGCCCGAGCTCGCGGTCATCTGCACGCCCGCGCAGACCGTGCCGGGCCTGGTCCGGGAGCTGGGCGCGCGGGGCGTGCGCGCCGCGATCGTGGTGAGCGCCGGTTTCGGCGAGAGCGGCGCGCCGGGCCGGGCGCTGCAGCAGGAGCTCTTGGACGCCGCGCGTCCACACCAGCTGCGCGTCGTCGGACCGAACTGCATCGGCGTGCTGAACCCCATCCTCGGGCTCAACGCCAGTTTCAGCCACTCCCCCGCCCTCCCCGGGCACACGGCGTTCATCACCCAGTCCGGCGCGCTGCTCGCGGCGGTGCTGGACTGGGCGCGGCCGCGCGGCATCGGCTTCTCGCACATGATCTCGCTCGGCGACATGGCGGACGTGGATTTCGCCGACCTCCTGGACTACCTCGCCGGCGACGGCGCGACCCGCTCGATCCTGCTCTACGTCGAGGGGATACGCGAGGCGCGCAAGTTCATGTCCGCGGCCCGGGCTGCGGCGCGCATCAAGCCGGTCGTCGTGGTCAAGAGCGGCCGGCATGCGGAAGCCGCGCGCGCCGCCGCCACGCACACGGGCGCGCTCGCCGGCGCGGACGCGGTCTACGATGCCGCCTTCCGGCGTGCGGGCATGCTGCGGGTCCCCGACCTCGCCTCGCTGTTCGACGCCGTGGACGTGCTGACCCTGCACGAGCCGCCGCGGGGCCCGCGGCTCGCGATCCTCACCAACGGCGGCGGCATGGGCGTGCTCGCCACCGATGCGCTGATGGAGCGCGGCGGGCAACTGGCCGTACTGGGAGACGCGACGCGGCGGATGCTGGACGGACTCTTGCCGCCCACCTGGTCTCACGGCAATCCGGTGGACATCATCGGCGACGCGGATGGCAAGCGTTATTGTGCCGCCCTCGAACCTTTGCTCGCGGACAAGGGAGTGGACGCGGTGCTCGCGCTCTACTGCCCGACCGGTGTGAGCGACCCGGATGAGATCGCCGCGGCCGTCGCCGGCCTGGCGCAGCAACGCCAGCGCGCGCCCATCCTCACGAGCTGGGTGGGCGGCGAAGCGGTGACCCGGGCGCGCCACAAACTTTCCGAGGGACACGTACCTACCTTCGACACCCCCGAGGAAGCGGTGCGCGCCTTCATGTATCTCGCGGACTACCGGCGCAACCAGGACATGCTCATGCAGACGCCGCCGTCCCTGCCAGCGGAGTTCAGCGTGGATACGGCGGCGGCGCGGCGCATCGTCGCGCGAGCGCTCGCCGAGGGGCGCGAGTGGCTGACGGAGATCGAGTCGAAAGCGCTGCTCGAAGCCTACGCCATCCCGGTCGCACCGGCGGTGTTCGCCGCCGACGCCGAGGCCGCCGCTGCGGCCGCCGGCCGGTTCGCAGGACCGTATGCGCTCAAGATCGTCTCGCCCCAGATCACCCACAAATCCGACGTGGGCGGCGTGGCCCTGGGGCTGCCGGACGCGGCGGCAGTCCGCGCCGCTGCCTTGGCCATGCAGGCCCGGGTGCACGGCCGGCGGCCGGACGCGGAACTCGCCGGGTTCTCGGTGCAGCCCATGGTGGAACGGCGCGAAGCGCATGAACTCATCGCCGGCATCGTCACCGACCGGCAATTCGGCCCGGTCATCCTCTTCGGCCAGGGCGGCACGGCGGTGGAAGTCATCGGCGACAAGGCGCTGGGGCTCCCGCCCCTCAATATGCAGCTCGCCCGCGCCCTGATCCGCGAGACCCGCGTGCACAAGCTGCTCGAGGGCTACCGCGACCGTAAAGCGGCGGATATCGACGCCGTGGCTTTGACGCTGGTGAAGCTCGCGCAGCTTGCCGCCGAACTCGCGGAGGTGATCGAGCTGGACATCAACCCGCTGCTCGCCGACGCCGACGGCGTGCTCGCGCTCGACGCGCGGGTGAAGGTCGCCAGGAGCGGTGCTGCGCCCGAGGCGCGGCTCGCCATCAGACCCTATCCCAAGGAACTGGAGCAGGACATCACCGCCCGCGACGGCGAGACCCTGTGGCTGCGCCCCATCGTGCCCGAGGACGAGCCCGCCCTCGGCCGGACCTTCGAGCGCCTGACGCCGGAGGAGATCCGGCAGCGTTTCCACGTGCCCATGAAGGCGTTCCCCCACACGCTCTCGGCACGGCTGACGCAGATCGACTATGACCGGGAGATGGCCCTGGTCCTGGCGGAGCACGGCCTGCCCGGCGCCGCGGAGATCAACGGGGTGGCACGCCTCGCCGCGGATCCCGACAACGAGAAGGCGGAGTTCGCGCTCCTCGTGCGCCAGGCCTATGCGCGGCGCGGGCTCGGCAGCCAGATGCTGCAGCGGCTCGTGGATTACGCCCGCGGCCGCGGCATCGGCGAGATCTACGGCCTGGTGCTCACGGACAACCACGCCATGCGCGGCCTGTGCCGGAAACTCGGTTTCAGGGAGGAGACGCTGCCCCAGGAGAGCAGCGTGGTGCGCGTGAGCCTGGCCTTGGGCAAGACCGGAGCTTGAAACGGCTCCGGCGGCCGGCTCAGCCGGCCGCCGGAGGAGTGTCACGGCTCAATGGCCGGAGTTCGCTGCCGGCGCGTAGTCCGTGTGATAGAGATCCGGGTTGTCCGCGCCGTCCACCACGATGAAGCCCATGAGGCCCCGCTCCATGCGCGACAGCGCATGGTCCACCAGCATGTAGCGCCCGGGGACCTGGGTGCGGAAGTCCACCACCACGGCCCCGCCCGGCGCCACGCTCACGGTCTGGATGTCCTGCAGCGGCGCCGACACGAGCCCGCCGAGCTCGTAGACGTGATCGAAGATCTCGCCGATCACGTGGAAGGACGAGGTGAAGTTCGGCCCGCCGACCCCGAAATAGACGCGGACCGTCTCCCCCACCTTCGAGTGCATGGGGTGGTACTTGGTGAGCGCGCCCACCGCGCCGTTCAGCACGAAATACTCCGGCTTCTCGTCGAGCAGCTTCTGCACGTCGAACTCCTGGTCGCCGTGCTTGCCGTAGTCCGCCGTGGTGTAGATCTCGCCCTGCATCACGTAGAACTCATGGTCCACCTTCGGCAGCCCGTTCTCCGGCTCCACCAGGATCATGCCGTACATGCCGTTGGCGATATGGTTCGCGACCATGGGTGTGGCGCAATGGTAGACGTAGAGTCCGGGCATGGCGGCCTTGAAGGTGATGGACTTCTCCTGGCCCGGCGGCACTTGCAACACGGCGGCACCGCCGCCGGGGCCGAGCACCGCGTGCAGGTCGACGGAATGGATCATGTGGCTCGCGGCGTCGTTCTTGAGATGCAGGTCCACCGTGTCGCCGACCCTGACCCTGAGCATCGGGCCCGGCACCTTGCCGTTGAAGGTCCAATAGGTGTAGCTGGCGCCGTCGGCGAGCCGGCCCTTCACCTCGACGGTGGTGAGGTCCACGCGCACCTTCTGCGGCGCGCGGCTGCCGATGGGCGCCGGGAGGTCGGCGGGATCGCGGCTGATGTCAGCGGCCTCCGCCTGGGCGGCCGCGGCTGCGCCGACGATGAGCTTGCCCTCCATGCCCGCCTGCCGGTGACCCGGCAGCTCGCAGAAATACGGGACGGTGCCGCTCTTGTCGGCGCGGAACACGATCACCGTGCTCGCGTCCTTGGCCAGCACGTGGTCGGAATGCGCGTTGAAATCCGGCACCGCGATGTTGTGCTCGACCCCGTCGCCGTCGATGAGCGTGATCTGCACCACGGCGCCCTGCGGCACCTGCAGGGTGGGGTTGTCGACGCCGTCGATGCCGTTACCGACGCCTTGGAAGGTCATGCCCTTGGGACCGATGTTGGTCTTGAGGGTGATGCGCACGTCCGGGTGGTATGACACCGGTGCGTTGTGGGGATTGGGATCCGCCGCCAGGGCGGGTTGCGTGAGAGCCAGGAACAACAGGCCGCCGCAGGCGGCGGCGAGCCGCTTCAGGCTGGAACGGGGGGTTTCGAACATGGTCGGATCTCCGGAATAGGCCGAGCGTGAGGTCTAGTTTGTCGGAAGCGTGGTTCTCCCGCCTTGATCTAGGTCATCGCGGCGCTATTGACGCCACTCCACCCGTGGCGGAAGGTGTACGCGGTTCGCCGCCGGCGGTGGCGCGGAGCGTGCTGCGATGGATATTGCCGTGCTTGACGTGGATCTGCCGTTCCTATGGCGCTGCGGGCTCGCCCTCTCCCTCTCGTTCCTGATCGGACTCGAGTTCCACAGTTATCAGCGCGCCGAGGGCCAGGGGGTCGGATTCGGCACCGCGCGCACCCTCACGCTCGTGGGCCTGCTGGGATTCCTGTTGTACGCGTTGGACCCCTCGGGGATCCTCTTCTCCCTCGGTCTCGCGATGCTCGCCCTGTGGCTGGCGCTGTACTACCGGCGGCGCCTGGACGAGGGTTACGCATCCCTGTTGGCGCCCGTCGTCTGCGCGCTCGTCTACCTGCTCGGCCTGCTCGCCTGGAGCACGCCCCCTTGGTTCACGGCGGCGTACGCGGTGTTCATCATCTTCTTCCTCAGCGCCAAACCGCGCATCCGGCTGATCGCCGACACGCTCACGGGCGATGAGATCACGACGGTCGTGAAGTTCGTGATCATGGCGGTCATCGTGCTGCCGCTGCTGCCGGATCAGCAGATCGCCGGCTTCATCCCGGTCACCTACCGGCAGACCTGGTTCGCGGTGGTGGCGGTATCGGGCATCTCCTACCTGAGCTACGTGGCGCAGACGTATCTCTTCAAGTCGCAAGGCACGCTGGCCGCCGGCGTCCTCGGCGGGCTCTATTCCAGCACCGCCACCACCGTCGTGCTGGGCCATCAGGCGCGCACCCTGTCGTCGAGCCCCCTCACCTCGCCCGCCTTGATCCTCGCGACGGCGATGATGTACGTGCGGCTCCTGGCGCTCGCGGTGCTGCTCGCTCCCGCCTCGGTCGGTCGCCTCGCCCCGCCGTTCCTGGTGGCGGCCGGCCTCTCGGTGGTCGTGGCCCTCATGCTCGTGCGCCTCGGCCGGAACAAGAACCGACAACCGCCCCCGGCGCCGGACAAGCATCCGCTGGAATTCCACGTGGCACTGCTGTTCGCCTTGCTGTTCGTGCTGTTCGCTACGGCGACCCAGTACGTGGTGGCGCATTACAACAGCACCGGACTCGAGGTGATGGCCTTCGGCGTCGGCTTCACTGAGATCGACCCCTTCGTCCTGTCGGTCCTGTCGGGCCACATGGATATCACGCTGCATGCGGCGGTCGATGCCGTGGTGCTCGCGACTGCGAGCAACAACCTCTTGAAGGCGGTGTTCGCGGCCGGACTGGCGCGAAACCGCAGCGTCGCCGTCGCCTGCGGCTGGCTGCTCTGCCTCTCCCTGCTTTCCTTTCTGTACGTGTTCGTTTGAGGGCCGCTGCGCGGCGCCGTCAATCGGATAAGGGATGGGCGTTCGCGGTGAGATAGGCTGCGATCAGGTCGAGCTCAGCGACATTCGGGACCTGTATGCCGGACACCTGCACGCGGGACTGGCTTTGGATGATGCCGCGCATGTAGCCGAGGATGTGCTGCCATTCCCCAGCCGTGCGCAGGTGGGGCGGCGGCGGGGAATGACACTGCGAGCAATACTTGCCGAATAGCTGCGCGCCCATGCTCTTGGCGTCGGGGAGCGCGGCAGGATCGCGCGCCGCCCACATCCAGCTGCGGCCGAGCACGGTCTGGATGTCCTGATAGCGGCTCTCGTAATGAGCGCGGATGAGGTTCAAGCGCTTCGCTGCATCCGTCTCCGCCGCGATGGCGGCGACCTGGCTGCGCAGCCGGTCGAGCTGCTGGTTCATCATGATCTCGAAGAGTCGCGGCGCCATCTTTGGGGGGAAATCCCAGCCCGCAGCCGGACCGCTGTCGTGGATCATGAGCGGACAGGGCGTCGCCGTCCCGGGCGTTTCCGGCCCGAGCACGGCGGGATCCTGCAGGGTCCAGTCTGCGCAGCTGCGGCTCTCGACGCCCGGGATATGGCGTACGTACAGCAACTGCTTCTGCAACAGGTCCCAGTAGCCGCGCATGATCTGATCTTGGTCCGCGGGCGCGGCGTTATGCAGCTTGAGCAGTTCGCGCGCGAGGTCGTCCACTTGCGCCTGGAGCGGCGCCACATCGGGCGCGAGTGCGTCAGCCGCAACCCCTGGCGTGGCCATTGCAATCGCGAGTATCAGGCTGCTCATGGCCGCTATGCGCATGGTTTCACTCCCCCGACCTGTGCCCGCTCAACGCGAGTCCGTCCTGGCATCTTCCTCATCAGGCGCATAGCTTTCAAGCCGCCATAGGGCAGGCTCGTGTGCGTACTCGCGGTAATGGCTCAGGTAGAGTTCGGCGCCGCAATGCTCGCAGCGCTGCAGACGGCCGATGGCGAGCTCCGTCTTCGGCAACAGTTTGTCCCTGCCACATTCGGGACAGGGCAGCCGCACGTCGAGATTCACCGCAATCATGGCCGCCTCCTCGCGCAGAGCCCGCAGGATGAAATGGCGTGCGCGGCGGAACCGCGCACGCCAGGACGTCAGGACGCCTTCACCGAGATGCGCTTGGGTTTGCGTGCCTCGGTCTTGCCGATGGCGATCTCGAGCACGCCCTTCTCGCATCGGGCCGTCACGTTCTCCGGATCTGCCGATTCCGGCAGGGTGAACTGGCGATAGAACTCGCCGTACACCCGTTCGACGCGACGGTAGTCGTCCTGCTCGTCCTTGACCTCCGATTCCCGCTTGCCGCTGATGGTCAGCACGCCGTTCTCGAGGCTGACGTCGATGTCCTTGGGTTCCACGCCGGGGATATCGGCGTGTACCAGGAACTTGCCCTCTTCCTCCTTGATGTCCACCGCCGGCACCCAGTTCTTCTCCGAGAACGGGGCCTCGTCCGGCAGCAGCAGCGTATCCAGGCGGCCGCTCATCAGGCGATTCATCTGATCCGACATGTCCCGGAAGAACTCACGGGGCTGATAACGAATATGGCTCATGACTACATCCTCCTCTACCGATTCGATGTGTGTCGTGTAGTCACCGCTACGCTAGGCGCTCCGGGCAGAACCCGCATTGATCCAGGTCAAACTGCCGCCGCCGACGCTCCTCGGTGCTGCAGGCCAGACCCAGATCTCAACCGACGGCCTGCGTGGGCGCCTGCTTGTCGCGGGCAGCGTCGCGAGCGAGCCCCAGGCCGGCGAGCGCGCCCTCGAGGGTCGCCTCCGTGACCTTGCGGGCCCGGACCGCGTCGCCCACCGTGAAGAGATGCGGCACGATGCCGGAGAGCTCGCGCTCGAGCTTGCTGACCGGCCGCGAGCCGAGGCACAGCACGACCGTGTCCACGGACAGCCCGAAGATCTCCTCGCCGGTCTGCAGGTTCACCGCATCCTCCTCGATGCTGAGCATGCGCGTATGGGTCATGATGTTGACGCCCAGGCCCTTCAAGCGGCCGAGCAGCAGGTTGCGCTCGTCGAGCGGCGCGTCCGCGGCGATGTCGCCTTCCGCCTCGGCGATGGTCACCGGATGGCCCTCCGCGGCCAGGAACTCCGCCGTCTGGGCGCCGGCACAACCGCCGCCCACCACCAGCGCGGTGCCGAAAGCCTTGGCATGGCCTTCCAACAGGTCGCGTGCGGTGATGACGTTCACATCCGCGATGCCGGGGATGTTCGGGCGTATCGCTTCCGCTCCGGTGGCCACGATCACCGCGTAGGGCTTCTCCTGCAGCACGAGTTTCTTGTCCACCTTCGTGTTGAGCCGGACTTCCACGCCCAGGACCGACATCTCGTGGCGCAGGCCGCGCAGCAGGTCCATCCAGCCGTGGCGGTGCGGTGCCGCGGAGGCGGCATGCAACTGCCCGCCCACCCTATCCGCCGCATCGCAGAGGGTCACGCGGAAACCCGCGCGCGCCGCGTAGCGCGCCGCGCTCATGCCCGCCGGGCCGGCGCCGGCGATCAGTACTTTGCGCCGTTCGCCGTCGCGCGTGAGCCCGGCGAAATCCCGTTCCCGCCCGCACTCCGGATTCACCGTGCACCAGACGTCGCGCTGTTCGAACAGACGGCTGATGCAGCCCTGGTTGCAGGCGATGCACTTGTGTATCTGGTCCGCGAGCCCTTCCTGGGCCTTGCGCGGCCAATCCGGGTCGGCGAGGAGTTCGCGGCCCAAGGCGATGAAATCCGCCTCGCCGCTCCTCAGGATGCTCTCGGCGAGCGCAGGACTGCGGAGCTTGCCCACTGCGATGACGGGGATCTTCACCGCCAGTTTCACCTGCGACGCGTATCTCACCAGCGGTCCGTCCTCCACCGCCATGGGCGGGATCAAGCGGCCGCGAGTATAGGACGCGTAGTTACCGGTGGAGATGTGCAGCGCCGCGATCCCCTTGGTCTCCAGCCAGCGCGCGAGCTCCACGGCATCGGCGGGCCCAAGCCCCCCCGGTACCATCTCATCGGCCGAGAGGCGTACGCTCACCGGATAGTCGGGCCCGGTCTCCTTGCGCACCGCGTCGATGATCTCATCCAGGAAGCGGCGGCGATTCTCGACGCTGCCGCCGTAGGCGTCGGTACGGCGGTTGCTGAACGGCGACAGGAACTGGGTGATGAGGTAGCCATGGGCCGCATGGATCTCCACGAAGTCGAGGCCCGCCGCCTTGGCGCGGCGTGCGGCGTGGCCGTAGGCGCGCACCAGGGAGTGGATCTCGGCGCGGTCCAGCGCACGCGGCAGCTCCTGCAACAGCGGGCAGGGGATCTCCGACGGTGCCACCGGCTGCTCGCCGCTGACCTTGGCGGTGGTCTGACGGCCCGCGTGATAGAGCTGGATGCCGATGCGCACGCCGTTCGCGTGGGCGATGCGCGCGGCCTCGTGCAGGCCGGCGATGACCGCGTCGTTGTGCAGCCCGAGTTCGTTGCGGAACCCGCGGCCTTCGGGACTCACGAAGCTCGCTTCCAGGATGATGGCGCCCACGCCGCCTTTCGCCACGCGCTCCAGATGGGCCAGGTAGCGTTCGGTCATGCGCCCCTGCTCGTCCGCGTAGTTGCGGACCATGGGCGCCATGATCAGCCGGTTCCTGAGCTCGAGCGCACCGATATGGCCCGGGGTGAATAGCAGCAGGGCTGTGTCCATGCGGAATCCCTCGGCAGAGATGACCAGGCTTCAGGCTAGGCCGGGGGCAGGAGCAGCACACTGATCCAGGTCAACCGAACGACGGGCGTCGCCACCTGATCCAGGTCAATGCCGGGTGACAGGGCGCGTGGTCTGATGTGCCTGAATCCACCTGATCCGGGCGGACGCGGAGGACGATCATGGATACGAATACACCTGTCGATACCCACTTCGGGAACCTGAAGAGCCGGCTTGAGGGCCGTTATCAGACGCTACGCGCGGAGATCGCTGCGGACCTCGTCGACTCCGAACGGACGGATTACGCGGCCGTCGCGGGCCAGGTACATGACCGGGTGGACGAGGCCGTCGCCGACCTCCTGGTGGACCTGCGCAACGCGGACATGGACCGGGAGATCGGCGAGGCGCGGGACGTGGAAGCGGCCCTCGCACGGCTGCGCGCGGGGACCTATGGCATCTGCATGGATTGCGGCACGTTCATCCCATTCGGCCGCCTCGACGCCTACCCCACTGCGAAACGCTGCTGGGCCTGCCAGGAAAGCTACGAACGCGCCCATCACACGCGGCGCGCGGCGAGCCTCTAGGCGCCGTTTTGCGCCGCCGTCAGGATCTCCACCGGCATGCGGCTCATCTTCTCGAACACGCGCCGGCGCCGGCGCAGCGGCCACCAGCCGTACAGGTAGATCTGCATGGGTTGCCACATGGCCACCCAGCCGCCGATGAGCAGGCTCTGGCGCAACACGTCCATGAGGGCACTGTCCTGCCGGGCAAGCAGTTCGCCGAGCAGCAGGCAGGCGGCGAGGACGGCCACCCCGATGGCGAGACTCCGGGACCCCAGGCGCATGAGGCGCCTGAATTCCAGTTGCGCGAGACGTGCCTGGTTGTTGAAGTGGTTGTGCACCGCCTGCTCCACCATCGTCCGTTCCTGCTCCGTGACGTCCTTCTCCAGGTGCAGGATCAGCTTGACCGGGTCCTTGAGCGGATACTCCTCGGTCCAACTCACGATGTAGTGCTCGGCATCCGGATCCAGGTCCTTCTCGTAGAACGGCGAAGGGTCCATGGAATTGAAGAACTGCTGCAGGCTCTCCAGCTTCACTTCCAGGCGGTGGGAATGATGCTGTCGCAGGGCATGGGGGATACGCATCCGGAGAGGCCTATGGAGCTCGTGAGAAAAACTGCAAACCAGTTTGGGCGGGCAGAGCCAGGCCTGCATTGACATGGATCAGGGCCCGAACCTGATCCAGGTCATGGCAGCCCTGGGTCCCCGCGCCTAGCCTGTCTCCCAGTTCCTAGAGATAGCGGGCCAAACAATATGGATTTCGACGCCGCTCTGATCCAGCGCTACGACTGCACGGGCCCGCGCTATACCTCCTACCCCACCGCCCGGCAATTCGAATCTCCCTTCGACACCGGTCGCTACCTCAGGGAGGTGGCCCACAGCAACGACGACCCGATCCCCAGCGGCCTGTCCTTGTACGTGCATCTGCCGTTCTGCAGCAGCCCCTGTTTCTATTGTGGTTGTACTCGCCTGATCACTCGCGATGCGCAGCAGGTATCCGGTTACCTGGAGCGGCTCGTCCGCGAAGCCGGCCTGCAGGGTGAGCTCTTCGACCGGGACCGGGAAGTCCAGCAACTGCACCTGGGTGGCGGCACGCCCACGCTGTTCAGCGACGGGCAGCTGAGCGAGTTGTGGCGGGCCTTGCACACGGCGTTCCGTTTCAGTGCAGAGCTGAAGGTCGAGGCGTCCATCGAGGTGGATCCGCGCACGGTCACCCCCGCGCGCCTGCAAGCGATCGCCGCCATCGGCTTCAACCGCGTGAGTTTCGGCATCCAGGACTTCGACGCCGGCGTGCAGGAAGCGGTGAACCGCCGCCAGGACCAGCGCCATTGCCTCAGGCTGATCGAAGCAGCCAGGAGCGGCGGCTTCGATTCGGTGGCGGTGGACCTGATCTACGGCCTGCCGCGGCAGAACCTGGCAGGCTTCGGCGCCACCCTCGACACCGTCGCCGGGGCGCGGCCGGACCGGGTGTCGGTCTACGCCTACGCCCACTTGCCGCAGGTGTTCAAAGCCCAGCGCCAGATCGAGGCATCGGAACTGCCCGGACCGGAACTGCGGCTGAAACTCCTGGCGCTCGCCGTCGAGCGGCTCACGGCGGCCGGCTACGAGTACATCGGCATGGACCACTTCGCCTTGCCCGAGGACGACCTGGCCCGGGCACGACATGGCGGCGGCCTGCAGCGGAACTTCCAGGGCTATTCCACCCACGCCGGGCTCGATCTCGTGGGTCTCGGCCTGAGCGCCATCGGCCATGTAGGACGCGTCTACGTGCAGAACGCGAAGACCCTGAACGACTACTACGGCGCGCTGGACCAGGGCCGTCTGCCCATCGCCGCCGGCCTCGCGCTCAACGACGACGACGAGCTGCGCGCCGACGTGATCAACCGCTTGATGTGCTACGACGAGCTCAAGTACGCGGACGTCGAGGAGACCCACCACATCAGGTTCTGGGATTATTTCTCCGAGGAACGCGAGCGGCTCGCGTCCCTGGCGTCGGACGGCTTGGTGGCCCTCGAGTCCGACCGGCTACGCGTATTGCCGCCGGGGCGCTTCCTGCTACGCAACCTGGCCATGCAGTTCGATGCCTACCTGCCGTCGGCGCCCGCCCCGGGCCCGGGCCCCCGATCTTCCAGGGTCATTTAGCCTCCGAAACGCCCGTTTCAGGGGCTCCACTAATGGGCTATCAGGGTTTCCCCGATGGTCCCGGATACCCGTCCCGCTATCCTTGAATCACGAGAATGTCAGGAGCGGAACATGAAAGCTGCCAACGTGTTTCCGATCAGGGCCCCGGGGTATACCGCGCACCGGCACGCCGCCTGCAGCGAGTGCTCGCTCTCCCGGATCTGCCTGCCCAAGGGTCTCGACCAGGCGAGCCTCGAGCGCATGGACTGCCTGGTGGACCGCACCCCGCCCATGCACGAGGGCGAGCATCTGTTCCGGGTCGGTGACGGCTTCAAGAACATCTATGCCGTCCGCGCGGGCTCCTTCAAGAGCTACACCGTGGACAGCGAGGGCCGCGAGCACGTGCTGGGCTTCCACCTGCCGGGGGAGCTCCTGGGGCTCGACGCCATCTACCCGGAGCGCCACGTGTCGAACGCCGTCGCCTTGGACACCGCCGCCGTCTGCGTACTGCCCTACCCTGCGCTCAGCGACCTCGCCGGCGAGATCGAGGGCCTGCGCACCCAGCTCCTGCGCTTCATGAGCAAGGATCTCTCGGACGCCGCCACGCTCGCCGGGGATTTCACCGCCGAGGAACGCATCGCCGCCTTCCTCATGAACCTGTCACGGCGCTTCCAGAACCGCGGCTTCTCCGCCTCCGAGTTCAACCTCAGCATGTCGCGGCGCGATATCGCCAATTACCTGCGCCTCGCGGCG
>DATIEQ010000016.1:0-2730 GCA_035455665.1 Gammaproteobacteria bacterium
CGGCGCAGGCTGTCGAGCGCCCGGTAGCGGCAGATGGACACGAGCCAGGTCATGGGCGCGCCCTTCTCCGCCGAGTAACTCCCGGCGTTCCGCCATACGCTCACGAACGCGTCCTGCAAGGCTTCCTCCGCCAGATCCCGCCTCTTTAGGATACGCAACAGGACCGCGAAGAGTTGCGGCGATACCTCCTCATACAGCGCCTGGAACGCCGCCTCACGGCCCTGGGCGCAGGCGTGCAACAGGTCCGCGAGCCGCTGGTTGCGGTCGGTCGGGGATGCGGGTGGGGCGGGCATGGGCGTCGTTAAGCCGTTCTTTTATGTGGGATAATTGGCCCCTCGGCGGCTTTGTTTTACCCTATTCCCGCCCTTTTTGCAGCCACCCGCAAGGCTCGAGGAACCCGACCCCGTGAGCCCGACCTCCCGCCCCCGCGGCGGTTACCCGTCCATCCGGATGCGGCGCATGCGCCGCGACGCCTTCTCGCGCCGGTTGATGCGCGAGACGCGGCTCACGAGCGACGACCTCATCTATCCCGTCTTCGTCATCGAGGGCCGCGGCAAGCGCGAACCGGTGCCGTCCATGCCCGGGATCGAGCGCCTGAGCATCGACCTCCTGCTCAAAGACGCGGAGGAGTGTCTCAAGCTCGGCATCCCGGCCCTCGCCCTATTCCCCGTGATCCCGGCCGCCAAGAAGTCCCTCAACGCGGCCGAAGCCTACAACCGCAAAGGCCTCGCCCAACAGGCGGTGCGGGCTCTCAAGAAAGAGCTTCCCGCTCTCGGCATCATCACCGACGTGGCGCTCGATCCCTACACCACCCACGGCCAGGACGGCATCGTGGACCGGGACGGCTACGTCATGAACGACAAGAGCATCGAGGTGATGGTGCGCCAGGCCTTGTCCCACGCCGAGGCGGGGGCCGACGTGGTCGCACCCTCGGACATGATGGACGGGCGGGTGGGCGCGATCCGCCAGGCGCTCGAAGCCAAGGGCTATATGAACACGCGCATCCTCGCCTATTCCGCCAAGTACGCCTCGAGCTTCTACGGCCCGTTCCGCGATGCGGTGGGCTCCGCCAAGAGCCTCGGCAAGGGCGACAAGCACACCTACCAGATGGACGTGGCCAACAGCGACGAGGCCCTGAGAGAAGTGGCGCTGGACCTCGAGGAAGGCGCCGACATGGTGATGGTGAAGCCGGGCCTGCCCTACCTCGACATCGTGCGGCGCGTGAAGGAGACCTTCGGCGCACCCACCTTCGTCTACCAGGTGAGCGGCGAGTACGCCATGCTGATGGCGGCGGCGCAGAACGGCTGGCTGGACGAGCGCGCCTGCGCCCTCGAGTCCCTGATCGCCATCAAGCGCGCCGGCGCCGACGCCATCCTCAGTTATTTCGCGAAACGCGCCGCCCGCTGGCTCCGCGAGTCGACGTGAAGCAGGCACCGGATCGTTACGCCGTCATCGGCCATCCGGTGAGTCACAGCCTCTCGCCGGCGATCCACGCCGCCTTCGCCCGCCAGACCGGCCAGCACCTGCACTACACCAAGATCGACGCCGCCCCCGGCGAGTTCGCGCTGGCGCTACGGGAGTTCCTGGCCTCCGGCGGCAAGGGCTTGAACGTGACCCTGCCGTTCAAGGAAGAGGCGCTCGCGCTCTGCCACGTGCTCACGCCGCGGGCGAAGAAGGCGCGGGCGGTGAACACGCTGTTCGTGCACGACGACGGGACGCTGGCCGGTGACAACACCGACGGCGCGGGCTTGGTGCGCGACCTACGTCAGAACCACAAGCTCGTGATCAAGAACAGGCGCGTGTTGCTGCTCGGCGCCGGCGGCGCGGCCCGCGGAGCGCTGGCGGCGCTGGTGGAGGAGAAACCCGCCGTGGTGCACGTGGCGAACCGCACCCCGGAACGGGCCGAGAAGCTCGCCGAGCGCTTCTGCATGCAGCACGTGCAGGGCGGCGGCTACCACACCCTGCGCAAGGCCAGCTTCGACCTCGTCATCAACGCCACCTCCGCGAGCCTCGCCGGCGAGCTGCCGCCGCTGCCCGCCGACTGCCTCGACCCGCGCGCCACCTGCTACGACCTGCACTACGGCGATCGGCCCAGCGTCTTCATGCTCTGGGCCGAGCACGAGGGCGCGGCCAAGGTGCTGGACGGCTGGGGCATGCTGGTGGAACAGGCGGCGGAATCCTACTTCCTGTGGCGCGGAGTGCGCCCCGACACGGCGGCGCTCGTCGCCGCGCATAAAGCCTGAACCCATGCGGCGCTCGGCGTTCGTCATCGCCGTCGCCATGGCCGCGCTCACGGTGAGCGTCTGGGCGTTATTCAACCGTCCCGACCGTGAGCCCCCGTGGCCGGACCACATCCAGGGCTTCTCCTTCTCGCCCTTCCGGGCCGACGAGGACGTGATCGCGCACATATTGCCGAGCGATGCGGAGATCGACGCAGACCTGAAGCTGCTCGCCGGCAAGTCCGACCTGGTGCGCAGCTACTCCGTGGAAGGCACCCTCGGCGACATCCCCCGGCTGGCAGCCCCTTACGGCATCAAGGTCATGCTCGGCGGTTGGGTGGACAACGACCGGGAGAAGACCGCGGCCGAACTCGCGCGCCTCATCGACATCGCGCGGCACAACCCGGACGTGAAGAGCGTGGTGGTGGGCAACGAGGTGGCCTTGCGCGGCGACGTGCCGCTGCAGGACCTCATCGGTTACCTCAAGCAGGTGAAGGCCGCGGTGAAGCAG
>DATIEQ010000017.1:0-6875 GCA_035455665.1 Gammaproteobacteria bacterium
CTGGCGCAGCCGGTGAGCAAGCGGCTGAAGGTCCCCGTGCGCCTCGACGTCTGCGAACGCGTGAGGGCGACGGAGATTCAATCCAAATTGGACGCGACGGAGCGCAAGAAGAACTTGAAAGATGCATTCGCTGCGAAGCGATCCGTGGATGGCAGACACGTCGCCGTCCTGGACGATGTGGTGACCACGGGCACCACCGTCGAGATGCTGGCCAAGCTATTGAAGGAGTCGGGAGCCGCGCGGATCAGCGTGTGGAGCGTGATGCGCGCCTCGCTACAGGCGTAGGAACGCCGCCAGTTGCCGTTGCGCCGCGGCGAGGTCCGGCTCCTGCACCAGGATGTAGTCGGTATCGTAGGTCGCGATGGTGAATACGCTGATCTTGGCCTCCGCCAGGGGCTGCACCAGCGAGGCGATCACGCCCGTCAGAGAGAAATCCAAAGGGCCCTGCACCTTGAACGCGCGCCAGCCTGACTGGACCTTGGCTCCAGCCGGCGCCAGGGATTCCGGACATACCAGCGACAGTTCGTCCGGCGTGCGCGTGATGCTGACGAATTCGTGACCCGGGATCAGGAGCGCCGCCGGCACGATCGCCGTCGCGTCCAGGCGACAGACGGCGAACCTTTCCTCCAGCAATTTCAAGATGAGCTTCATGGGTCCTGCCGATCAGCTGTTGAACGTGTAGTTCAAGAGGATGCCGGCAAAGACAGAAGCCCCGAACCAGTTGTTGTTGAGGAAAGCCTGGAAGCACTTCTGCGGATCCCGGCCGCGGATCAGGTGCTGCTCGTAGAGCGCGAAACAGAGCGCCACGGCGATGCCTGCGTAATAGGCCCCGTTGAGGCCGAGCCGCGTGCCCACCAGCACCAGGTTCCCCAAGAGCAGCGCCTGCAGGATGCCGACGATGAGCCGGTCCAGGGGTCCGAAGAGGATGGCCGTGGACTTCACGCCGATGCGGATGTCGTCGGACCGGTCCACCATGGCGTACATAGTGTCGTAGACCGTGGCCCAGAGGATGTTGGCGATGAACAGGAGCCAGGCTTCCGCCGGCACGCCGCCGGTGGCCGCCGCATAGGCCATGGGGATGCCCCAACCGAAGGCGAGGCCGAGATAAGGCTGCGGCAAGTAAGTGAAGCGCTTCATGAACGGATAGCTCACGGCGAGGGCG
This sequence comes from Gammaproteobacteria bacterium, assembly GCA_035455665.1. GTDB lineage: Bacteria > Pseudomonadota > Gammaproteobacteria > Natronospirales > REEB76 > DASUBN01. The sequence goes on from DATIEQ010000017.1 coordinate 1,163, forward strand.
AGGCCGACGAACGCGAGCTCCACCGCCAGCCGGTCGAGCGTGAGCACCAGGCCGAAGGCGACGAGCGCGAGCAGCGCGAACAGCAACAGGGCTTCGGCCACGCTCACCTCGCCCGTGGCGAGGGGCCGCTCGCGGGTGCGGGTCACGTGGGGATCGAAGTCCCGGTCCGCGAAGTCGTTGATGATGCAGCCCGCCGCGCGCATCAGGAACACGCCCGCCACGAACACCACGAAGAGCTTCGGTGTCGGATGCCCGTCGCAGGCGAGCCACAGGGCCCACAGCGTCGGCCAGAGGAGCAGGAAGGCGCCGATAGGTTTGTGGAAGCGCATGAGGCGTGCATAGGCGGAGAGCCGCTCGCCGAAATACGGCAGCCAGTCACGGATGAGACGGCTGTAACGGAACTTGAGCCAGTAAGGCCTCAGCCGGGGATCCAACATTACATTGTTCCTCGCTTCACTATCCTGTTCCGCTCGGGGTCCAGGGCGCACATCCTTGTCCGCCCGTTGGCCCTATAGGGCCAACCCAGGTAAGAAGCATTCGTAGATGAGGAGGCGCGCCTTGCCCACCGATAGCACCGAGCGGCGCGCCCACAGGAAGGGCTGCAAGGGCCGTTCCCGCAACCCGGAGACGGCGCCTTCGTAGAGCGCGTGGCCCGCCCCCACCTGGGCCGCTTGGATGGGGCCGCGCACCGTGCCCTCCTCCGCGAATGCCCGTTCCCCGAGCGAGCGGGCGCCCAGTTCCTTGAGCCAGCGGTCGCCGCCCTGGGAGGTGACGCCCAGGGAGCGCGCGTACACCCAGGGCTCTGCGCCGCACAGATACACCTCGCGACCATAGCCGTGCTCGCCCGCTTCCGCCTCGATGAGCGGTGCGTCCTCGGGGTCCACGCGCAGTTCGTGCTCGGAGAGCACGCGCAGGTGGAAATCCTCACCGGCCCGTTCGCGCAGCTTGCTGGTCAGGGAGGTGGTCTCGGTGATGAGCGGCCACAGGCCCGCGGGCCGCAGGTGCTCCGGCCAGGCCTCAAGCGAACGCCAGATCTTCGCCGGCGGCGGCTCGGAAAACGCGATCTTCACCCGCGGCCCCCGTGTTCTGAAGAAGCTTCCCTACGGCCTGGATTCACGGCAGTCCCTATACCCGACATTGTAACGGCTCGCGCCGCCCCTCACACCCGGCCGTAGCGGGAGGCATCCCCCAGCCAGCGGCGCACGATGGCGGCCACGAGCGCCGGGTGCTGCTCCAGCAGCAGGGCCGCGGCCTGCTGCACCCGTGGGATGAGCGGCGCATCCCGGGTAAGGTCCGCGATCCTCAGGTTCAACTCGCCCGCCTGACGGGTGCCGAGCAGCTCGCCGGGGCCGCGGAGTTCCAGGTCGCGGCGCGCGATCTCGAAGCCATCGTTGGTGGCGCGCATCACCTCGAGCCGCGCGCGGGCCGCCCGGGATAGCGGCGGATGGTAGAGCAGGACGCAGCTCGACTCGTCGGCGCCGCGGCCGACCCGGCCACGCAACTGGTGGAGCTGCGCGAGCCCCAGGCGTTCGGCGTTCTCGACGATCATCAGGCTCGCGTTCGGCACGTCCACGCCCACCTCCACCACGGTGGTCGCCACGAGAAGCGGCAGTGTCCCGGCGCTGAATTCCCCCATGACCTTGTCCCGCTGCTTCGGCTTCAGACGCCCGTGCAGCAGGCCGACCTTGAGATGGGGCAGAGCCGCCGCGAGCGCGGTGGCCGTGTCCTCCGCCGCCTGACATTGCAGCACCTCGGACTCCTCGATGAGCGGACAGACCCAATAGACCTGCCGCCCCTCGGCGCAGGCCTTGTCCACCCGCGCCACCACCTCGGCGCGGCGTGCGTCCGTCACGGCGACCGTGGCCACGGGCTTGCGCGACGGCGGCAGTTCGTCGATGGCGGAGACGTCGAGGTCCGCGTAGGCGGTCATGGCGAGCGTGCGCGGGATCGGCGTCGCGGTCATGATGAGCTGGTGCGGGTGCAGGCCCTCACCCGCGCCCTTATCCCGAAGCGCCATCCGCTGGTGCACGCCGAAGCGGTGCTGCTCGTCGATGACCACGAGCGCGAGCTTCTGGAAGCGCACCTCCTCCTGGAAGAGCGCGTGGGTACCGATGGCGAGCGGCGCGTCCCCGGACGCGAGACGTGCGAGCGCGGTCGCCCGTTCGGCGCTCTTCAGACGGCTGCTCAACCACACAGGTTCGAGCCCGAGGGGCATGAACCAGCCGCAGAAATTCCGGTAGTGCTGCTCGGCCAGGAGCTCCGTCGGCGCCATGAGCGCAGCCTGCTTCCCGCTCTCGATGCAGGCGAGCGCGGCGAGCGCGGCCACCACGGTCTTGCCGCTGCCCACGTCGCCCTGCACCAGCCGCATCATCGGGTGGGTGCGGGCGAGGTCGCGGCCGATCTCGCCGGCCACCCGCTCCTGGGCGCGGGTGAGCTTGAAGGGCAGTACAGCACGGAACCTCTGTGCGAGGACTCCACTCCCGGGCAACGGCGTGGCACGGCTCTTGTCCTCCGCGAGGCGCAGGCGCCGCAGGCTCAGGTGATGGGCGAGGAGCTCCTCGAAGGCCAGGCGTTGCTGGGCAGGATGGCTGCCGTCCAGCAGCGCCGCCTGCGGTGCGTCGGGGGGTGGCCGATGCACGTAGCGGAGCGCAGACTTCAGCGGCGGCAGATGCATCTCCTCCAGCAACTCCAGCGGCAGGAGTTCCGGGACCGGCGCAGCGGAATGCTCCAGCAGCACCAGCGCCTGGTCCGTGAGGGCGCGCAGCTTCACCTGCTGCACGCCCTCGGTGGCGGGATAGATGGGCGTGAGCGCCGGCGGCTCGGGGGCCAGCGGTTCCTTGCCGAGCAGGCGGTACTCGGGATGCACCATCTCGAAGGTGAGCTTGCCGGGACGCACCTCGCCATAGCAACGCAGGCGCGCGCCGCGTGCGAGCATCGCCTCCTGGGCCTTGTTGAAGTGGAAGAAGCGTAGCGTCAGTGCGCCGGTGCCGTCCGCGAGGCGGGTCAACAGCATGCGCCTTCCGCGGAACACCACCTCGGAGAGCTCGATCTCGCCTTCCACGGCCGCCTGCATGCCCGGGCGTAGCGCCCCGAGGGGCACGAGGCGGGTGCGGTCTTCGTAGCGCAGCGGCAGGTGGAACAGCAGGTCCTCGACACTCACGATGCCGAGCTTCTCCAGGCGTTCCGCCACCTGCGGGCCGACGCCCCTCAAGCGCGTCACCGGCGCCGCCGTCCCCTCGCTTGCCGTGGCGTCCTTCAAGCGTGCGCTACACCACCATGAATGCGTCGATCTCGATCCGCGCACCGCGTGGCAGTGAGGCGACGCCGATGGTGACGCGCGCCGGATAGGGCTCCTGGAAGTAGCTGGCCATGACCTCGTTCACCGCGGCGAAATGGCCGAGGTCGGTGAGATAGACGGTCACCCGCACCACGTTCTTGAACCCGCCACCCGCAGCCTCCGCCACCGCCTTCAGGTTCTCGAAGGCGCGGCGTGCCTCGGCAGCGATGTCGCCGCTCACGAGCTCGCCGCTCTTGGGGTCGAGGGGGATCTGGCCGGAGAGGAAGACCAGGCCCCCGGCCCGCACCGCCTGGGAATAGGGGCCGATGGCCTTGGGGGCGAGGTCGGTGAATATCGCCGTGCGCGTCATGGCTGCTCCCATCGCTCGGAATCGAGAAGAGGTCTGGGACCGGATGCTATCGCAACTAGGCCCTGGCGCGGTGTATCCGCATGACCTCAGGCAAGTTTCGCAGGCGGCGCAACATGCGCGCCAGCTGCACGCGGTCGCGCACACCGATGACGAAGGTGAGCATGGAGGTGAGCTCGTCCCGTTCCTGCAGGTGCACGTGCTCGATGTTGGAGCCGAGGTCCGCGATGGCGGCCGCGACCGTCGCCAGCACGCCGCGCTGGTTCGCCACCTCGGCGCGCAGCTCCACCGGGAAGTCCCGCTCGATCTTCTTCTCCCACTGCACTTCGATGAGTTTCTCCGGCTGGGTGCGGTACTCGTTCAGGTTGCCGCAGTCCGCCCGGTGGATGACGATGCCGCGCCCCGCGGTGAGCACGCCCACGATGGCGTCCCCCGGGATGGGATGGCAGCAGCGCGCGAAGCTCACCACCAGGCCCTCGGTGCCGCGGATGGAGAGCGGCGCGCTCGGCTTGCCGGGCCCGGTGTCCGGCTCCAGCCCCCGATCCGGCATCAGGCGGCGGGCCACCAAGGGCGCGAGATGCTGACCTAAGCCGATGGACTCGTAGAGCTCGTCCGGGTCCTCGAGCTTGAACTCCTTCACTACCAGGGCGAGCTGCTCGTCCGGCACACGGTTGAGCTTCAGGGACAAGGCGGCCAGCGCCCGTTCCAGCATGCGCTTGCCGAGCTCCACCGCCTCGTCGCGCCGCAGGTTCTTGAGGTAATGGCGGATGTTGGCACGCGCCTTGGCGGTGACCACGAAGTTGAGCCAGGCGGGATTCGGGCGGCCGCCGGGCGCGGTGATGACCTCCACCGTCTGGCCGTTGTCGAGCGCGGTGCGCAGCGGCACCAGGCGCCGGTCGATCTTCGCCGCCACGCAGGCGTTGCCCACGTCGGTATGCACCGCATAGGCGAAGTCCACGGCAGTCGAGCCGCGCGGCAGGCGGCGGATGTCGCCCTGGGGCGTAAACACATAGACCTCGTCCGGGAACAGGTCCACCTTCACGTTCTCGAGGAACTCCACGGCGCCGCCGGTGCCCTGCTGCATGTCCATGACGCCCTTCAGCCACTCGCGGGCGCGCACTTCGGGAGCGGTCGCGGAACCCTCGCCGCTCTTGTACAGCCAGTGGGCGGCGATGCCGGAGCGCGACACCTTGTCCATGTCCTCGGTACGGACCTGCACTTCCAGCGGCACGCCCTGCGGGCCGATGAGCACCGTGTGCAGCGACTGGTAGCCGTTCGCCTTGGGGATGGCGATGTAGTCCTTGAACTTGCCCGGCACGGGCCGGTAGAGGTTGTGCACCACGCCGAGCGTGCGGTAGCAGGTGTCGGTGCGGTCCACCACGATGCGGAACGCATACACGTCCAGCACTTCGGTGAGCGGCAGGTGCTTGGCACGCATCTTGCGGTAGATGCTGTAGAGGTGTTTCTCGCGCCCCTCCACCCGCGCCGCGATCTGCTCGCGCGCCAACGCCTGGGTGAGGCTGTCGGAGATCTTCTTCACCATCTCCTTCTGGTGGGTGCGCGAGCGCTTCAGGTGCTTGCCCAGCACCTTGTAGCGCATCGGGTGCAGGGTCGCGAAGCCCAGATCCTCGAGCTCCATACGCATGGCGCTCATGCCGAGGCGTTGGGCGATGGGCGCGTAGATCTCGAGGGTCTCGTTCGCGATGCGCCGGCGCTTGGGCGGCGGCACGGCGTCCAGGGTGCGCATGTTGTGCAAGCGGTCCGCGAGCTTGACCATGATCACGCGGATGTCCTCCACCATGGCGAGCACCATCTTGCGGAAGTTCTCCGCCTGGGCCTCGGCGCGGCTCTTGAACTTGATCTGGGTGAGCTTGGAGACCCCGTCCACCAGTTGCGCCACTTCGGGGCCGAAGCGGTTGCCGATTTCTTCCTTGAGGGTGGGCGTGTCCTCGATGACGTCATGCAGCAACGCCGCCTCGAGGGTGCGGTAGTCCATGCGCAGGTCCGCGAGGATGGACGCCACCGCCACGGGATGGGTGATGTAGGCTTCGCCGGACAGGCGCCGCTGG
>DATIEQ010000018.1:0-9485 GCA_035455665.1 Gammaproteobacteria bacterium
GTTCAGCATAGAGGATCGCACGGCCGTTCACGTTGCGCGCCGCCCGGCCGATGGTCTGGATGAGCGAACCCTCGGAACGCAGGAAGCCTTCCTTGTCCGCGTCCAGGATCGCCACCAGCGACACCTCCGGCAGGTCCAGGCCCTCGCGCAGCAGGTTGATGCCGATGAGCACGTCGAACACGCCGAGGCGGAGGTCGCGGATGATCTCGGTGCGCTCCACGGTCTCGATGTCCGAATGCAGGTAGCGCACCCGCACCGAATGCTCGGCGAAGTACTCGGTGAGGTCCTCGGCCATGCGCTTGGTGAGGGTGGTGACGAGGACGCGCTCGTTGCGCTCGGCGCGAAGCCTGACTTCCGAAAGCAGGTCGTCCACCTGGGTACGCACCGGACGCACTTCCACCTGCGGGTCCACGAGACCCGTGGGCCGGACCACCTGCTCCACCGTCTGGTCCGCGAGGCGCTTCTCGTAGGGGCCCGGGGTCGCGGACACGAAGATGGTCTGGGGCGCCCGCCCCTCGAACTCCTCGAAGCGCAGCGGCCGGTTGTCCAGGGCCGAGGGCAGCCGGAAGCCGTATTCCACCAGGGTCTCCTTACGGGAGCGGTCGCCCTTGTACATGCCGCCGAGTTGCGGGATGGTGACGTGGCTCTCGTCGATCACCAGCATGGCGTTCGCGGGCACGTAGTCGAACAGCGTGGGCGGCGGTTCCCCCGCCTTGCGCTTCGAGAGATGCCGCGAGTAGTTCTCGATGCCGCTGCAGTAGCCGATCTCCGCCATCATCTCGAGGTCGAACAGGGTGCGCTGCTCGAGCCGCTGGGCCTCGACGAGCTTGTTCGCCTGGCGCAGCTCCGCGAGGCGCTCCTTGAGCTCGACCTTGATCTTATCCACCGCTTCCAGCAGCGTGCCGCGGGGCGTGACGTAATGGCTGCTGGGGAAGACCGTGTAACGCGGCACCGGCTTGATGACAGCGCCGGTGAGCGGATCGAACAGGTTCAGCGATTCCACCTGGTCGTCGAACAGCTCGATGCGCAACGCCTCCCGGTCCGACTCCGCCGGGAAGATGTCGATGGTCTCGCCCCGCACGCGGTAGGTGGCGGAGGAGAAATCCAGCTCGTTGCGGGTGTACTGCATCTCCGCGAGGCGCCGCAACACCGCGCGCTGGTCGATCTTCTCGCCGCGGGAGATGTGCAGCACCATGCTGAGGTAGGAGTTCGGGTCGCCCAGGCCGTAGATGGCGGAGACCGTGGCGACGATGATGGTGTCGGGCCGTTCCAGGATCGCCTTGGTGGCGGACAGGCGCATCTGCTCGATGTGCTCGTTGATGGAGGCGTCCTTCTCTATATAAGTGTCCGAGGACGGGACATAGGCCTCCGGCTGGTAGTAGTCGTAGTAGGAGACGAAGTACTCCACCGCGTTGTCCGGGAAGTAGCTCTTGAACTCGCCGTAGAGCTGGGCCGCCAGCGTCTTGTTCGGCGCGAGCACCAGCGTCGGGCGCTGCAGGGCCTGGATCACGTTCGCGATGCTGAAGGTCTTGCCGGAGCCGGTGACGCCGAGCAAGGTCTGCCGCGCGAGGCCGTTCTCGAGGCCCGCGGTGAGGGCGGCGATGGCCTCGGGCTGGTCGCCGGCGGGCTGGTAGTCGGCCACGAGTCTGAAAGTCGAGTTCATTAGGTGCGGGTGGGAGGTTTGTTTTATGATGATACCGCCTCGCCCGCCCCGATGGAGCCTTCTGTGAACCAATCCCTCTCTGAACGCGCCGCGCGCCTTCAGCCTTCGCCTACGCTCGCCGTGACCGCCCGCGCCGCGGAACTGAAGGCCGCCGGCAAGGACATCATCGGTCTCGGCGCCGGCGAGCCGGACTTCGACACGCCCGAGCACATCAAGGACGCCGCCATCCGCGCCATCAAGGCCGGGCAGACGAAATACACCGCGGTGGAAGGCACGCTCTCGCTACGGCGCGCCATCGTCGAGAAGTTCAAACGCGACAACGGCTTGAGCTACGAGCCCAAGCAGATCCTGGTCTCCTCCGGCGGCAAGCAGAGCTTCTTCAACCTCTGCCAGGCGGTGATCAACCCCGGCGACGAGGCGGTGGTGCCGGCGCCCTACTGGGTCTCGTACCCGGAGATCGTGGCAGTGGCGGGCGGCACGCCCGTCATCCCTTACGCGGGACCGGAGCAGCACTACAAGCTCACGCCCGTACAGCTCGAGAAGGCGATCACCCCGCGCACGCGGCTCGTGGTCATCAACAGCCCTTCGAACCCGACGGGCATGGCCTATCGGCGCGCCGAGCTCCTGGCCTTCGGCGAGGTGCTGCGGCGCCATCCGCGCGTGCTGATCGCCACCGACGACATGTACGAGCCCTTCACCTGGCACGGCGAGCCCTTCTGCAACATCCTCATGGTCTGCCCGGACCTCTACGAGCGCACCCTGGTGCTGAACGGCGCCTCCAAGGCCTACGCCATGACCGGCTGGCGCATCGGCTACGCGGGCGGCCCGGCGGCCATCATCAAGGCCATGGGCAACATGCAATCCCAGAGCACCTCGAACCCCTCCTCCATCTCCCAGGCGGCGGCGGAAGCGGCCTTGAACGGCGACCAGGAATGCGTGCGCGTCATGTGCCGCGCCTACCAGGAGCGCCATGCGTTCGTGCACAAGACGCTCAAGGCCATGCCGGGTGTCGGCGTGCTGCCGGCGGACGGCACCTTCTACGCCTTCCCGGATTTCTCCCAGGTGCTGCAGACATTCAAGCTCAAGGACGACATCGAGCTCTGCGAGAAGCTCCTGGTGGACGCGGGGGTGGCGGTGGTGGCCGGCTCCTCCTTCGGCGCACCCGGGCACCTGCGGCTGTCCTTCGCCACGAGCATGGAGAACCTGAAGGAAGCGCTCGCCCGGATACACCGCTGGCTGGAAAAAGCCACCTGAGACGGCCGGCTTTATTGACCCCCGCGGAGGCCTTCTTTACACTAGCGCCCTTCTTGCGATTCCCCGGTAGCTCAGTGGTAGAGCGACGGACTGTTAATCCGTTGGTCGGCAGTTCGAATCTGTCCCGGGGAGCCAACTCGCTCCCGACGACGGCGCTTGAGCCCCTCCCGGACCGGCTAGACTTCTCCCCGAAAGCCCAGGGGTGCGGGTGGTTCGAGCCGTGACACAGAACGCAAAAATCGCCGTCGTCATCCTGAACTACAACTCCGCCGACCATACCCTGCGCTGCCTCGACACCCTACGCCGCCACAGCGCATCCCTGCCCCGCATCGTGGTCGTGGACAACGCTTCGGCCCCCGAGGATCGCCAGAAACTGAACGGGCTTCAGGGCAAGGGCGTGCGGCTGATCCAATCGGAGCGGAACCTGGGTTTCTCCGGCGGCATGATGCTCGGCGCCCGCGACCTGGACGCCGACTACTACCTGCTGTTGAACAACGACTGCGAGTTCCGCAACGACGTGCTGGGCTCCCTCACGAGCTTCATGGACGCACACGCAGAAGCCGCGCTCTGCACCGGCTCCATGTTCGACGCGCAGGGCCAACCCCGCTCGAGCTTCAACTACTTCCCATCCTTGCTGCACTCGGTCATCGGTTACGGGCTGTCACGGCTGATTGCGCCCCATCGCTACCCGGATAGGCGCGCGCGACACGCGCAGCCGGTGGAGGTGGACGTGGTGAGCGGCGCGGCCATGTTCATCCGCGGCGAAGTGATGCGGGAACTGGGCGGCCTGGATACGGGTTATTTCCTCTACTGTGAGGAAGAGGATTTCGCATTGCGCGTGCATCGCGCCGGCTGGAAGACCTATCTCGTGCCCGAGGCGGAGATCCTGCACGTCGGCGGCGCGAGCTCCGGCGACGCGGCGCGGCGCGCGCGCCTGCAACGGGAGTTCTATATCAGCTTCTGCCGCTACCTGCGCCTGCACTACGGCCCGCTCTACGGCTTGGCGTTCCGCGGGGTGACGGCCCTGAAGCTCCTGCGGCGCGCCGTCACCGGGCGCATGCCGTTCTCGCTCGTGGGCTTCGTGCTGCGCGGCGCGCCCGAGTCGGAGAGTCTGCGCCGTCAGACCTGATCGGCGAGCTTCAGACCCACGATCCCGGCGACGATAAGAACGAGACTGATGAGCCTCAAGGCGGCGGTGGATTCGCCCAGGAGCCACATGCCGAGCAGGGCGGTGCCGATGACACCGATCCCAGTCCAGACCGCGTAGGCGGTGCCGATGGGAAGCTGCCGCGCCGCCAACCCCAAGAGACCCATGCTGAGAGCCAGCGCCACTAAGGTCGCAAGTGTCGGCCAGAGACGAGTGAACCCTTGGGTGTACTTCAGGCCCACGGCCCAGGCTACTTCGAACAGGCCGGCGACCAGCAACAAGCACCAGGCGAGGGCGTTGCTCATAGTCGTTCAGCGCTTGCCGTCGTGCAGTTCTTTGCCGACGCGTTCCAGATAATCGCGGAAGTCGTTGCCGAGCTCCGTGTGCTTGAGGCCGTATTCGACCGTGGCCCTGAGATAGCCGATCTTGCTGCCGCAGTCGTAGCGCACGCCCTCGAACTCGTAGCCGTAGACCTGCTCGTGCTTGAGGAGCGCGGAGATGGCGTCGGTGAGCTGGATCTCGCCGCCGGCGCCGCGGCCGGTGGTCTTAAGGAGCTCGAAGATGCGCGGCGTGAGGATGTAGCGCCCGACCACGCCCAGGTTCGACGGTGCAGCGGCGGGCTTCGGCTTCTCCACGATCTCGGTCACCTGGTGCAGGCGCGGGCCGGCGGCCGTGGGCTTGATGATGCCGTAGCGCCCCGTCTCCTCGGGCTTGACCCGCTCCACCCCCACGACGCTCGCATGCTTGTCGGCGTAGATACCCGCCATCTGCTGCAGGGAGGAGCGCGCGCCGCCGTCGATGAGGTCGTCGGCGAGGATCACGTAGAACGGCTCCTGGCCCACGGCGGATTCCGCACACAGCACCGCATGGCCCAAGCCGAGCGCCTCCGCCTGGCGGATGTAGACGCAGGTGACGTGCTTCGGCACGATGCCCTGCACCAGCTCCAGCTCTGCCTTGCGGTCACGCCGCGCGAGTTCGGTCTCGAGTTCGTAGGCGCTGTCGAAATGATCCTCGATGGCGCGCTTGGTGCGGCTGGTGACGAATACCAGCACCTCCACGCCCGCCTGCACCGCCTCCTCCACCGCGTATTGGATGAGCGGCTTGTCCACCACCGGCAGCATCTCCTTCGGGCTCGCCTTGGTGGCGGGCAGGAAACGTGTGCCGAGACCGGCTACCGGGAACACCGCTTTGCGGATGCGCGTCGAGGTCATGGAATCTCTCCCTCGCGGATTCAGGGCCCGGGCTTCGGTTGCAGGTTCTGCTGCGGCGACCCCGCGAGCAGCACTTCGTGGAACGGCATGGTGCTGTTCCAGGTCCGGCAGCTCGGGCACTGCCAGTAGAGTGTCCGGCCGCGGAAGCCGCATTCCTCGCAACGATAACGCGGACCGTTCTTCATGAGGCTGCGGATCGCGACCCGGAGCGGCTCGATGTCGTTCACCGCCTCGCCGCCGTGGCGCTCCGCGAGCGCGGCATACATGTTATACAGGCCCAGGAGCGTCGGTTCGGTGCGCAGGTATTCGAGCACGCATTGCTTGGAGACGGGGTCGTCCAGGGCATCGTCCATGATGGCAGCCAGCGCGATGTAGCCGGTCGCCTTGGGGTTGGCGGCACGCAGCTTCGCGACCGCGTCGGCGAAGGCCTCGTGGCCGTCGAGACGGCGCACGATGCGCGCCAGGGACGGCAGCACCTCCGGCGCGTAGCGGACCTCGTGTTCCAGCACCGTCTGGTATTGGCGCCGGCTCTCCTGCCAGTTCTCGGCCTGTTCCGCCATCTGCGCCAGCATCAGATTGGCACGCACGCAATCGGCATCCTGGGAATGGGCGCGCTTCAGGAACTTCTCCGCGAGCACGGTATCCTTGGCGCGCAAGGCGGCGTCGGCCTGCTCGCAATGGTACTGGGCGATGGTGTGGCGTTCCGATTCCGTGGTGAGCGACTCGAGCCGCCGGCGCATGGCGATGGCCTGCTCCCAGTCGTGCTGCATCTCGTAGAGGGTCACGAGGCTGTGCAGCACCTGCTCGGTATAGGCCGGCGCGTCCATGAGCTCCAGCAGGATGGTCTCGGCCCGGTCCATGAGCCCGGCGCGCAGATAATCCTGGGCAAGCTCATAGAGAGCCTCAGCCCGGTGCTGGCGGCTCAGGCTCGGCCGCGCGATGAGGTTCTGATGGATACGGATGGCGCGATCCGCCTCGCCGCGGCGCCGGAACAGGCTGCCCAGCGCGAAGTGGGTCTCGACCGTGTCGGAATCCACTTCCGCCATGCGGATGAACACTTCGATGGCCTTGTCGGGCTCCTCGTTCAGGAGGAAGTTCAGGCCCTTGAAGTATTCCGCGCTGGCGAACCTGGGCGGCAACGCCCGCTGCCCGCTCCGGCCCCAGCGCGCCAAGAACCAACCGGTGAGCCCTGCCGCCAGCACCAGCAGGAAGATGATGGCGCTGGAATCAGCGGTCATGCTTGAAGGGCACGCTGCGCAGGTTGCGCAGTTCCGCCTCGGCTTCGCGGATGGAGCGCTCCAGGCGGCGCGCGTCGCGCCGCAGCCGGAAGATCACGGTGAAACTGCTCACCAGGCCCAGCAGCCAGCCGATCACGGCGGCGCCCAGCAGCGCGGACGAGAGGTGCACCTGCTCGCTGCCCACCAGGTAATCCAGTTCCACCAGCGCACCGTTCGCGTAGGCGAGCAGCAACGCCAGGCTGAAGACGAGCAGCAGCGAGGCGAGGACGATCCAGCGGGTCATGGTCCGTGCTCAGGGTCCGGGGACGAAGCGCCGCGGGCGTCAGCCCTGCGGCTCATGGAGTCCGTTGTTGACGCGGTCCCGCAGGTCCTTGCCCGGCTTGAAATGGGGTACGTGCTTGCCCGGCAGCGCCACGGCGTCGCCGGTCTTGGGGTTGCGGCCCATGCGCGGCGGGCGGAAATGCAGCGAGAAGCTGCCGAAGCCGCGGATCTCGATGCGCCGCCCGGTGGACAGCGCGTTACTCATCCGCTCCAGGATCATCTTCACGGCCAATTCGATGTCCTTGGCCGCGAGATGGCTCTGCTTCCTGGAGATTATTTCGATCAGCTCAGACTTGGTCATGGTCTGCATCCCGTCTTGTAAGCCGAACGACGATTCCGAAAAACCCCGTGATCCCGAGACTCGGAAGCGCGCCTGCGACCCCGTGGTCGCAGGCGCCTGTGCTCATTCGTCCTTGCCGCCGCCGATGTGCTCCTTGAGCAGATCGCCCAGGGCGGTCGTCCCGCCCGTGGTGCCGCGGCCGTAGTCTTCCACGGCCTGCGCCTCCTCCTGGAGCTCCTTCGCCTTCACCGACAGGCTGATGCTGCGGGTCTTGCGGTCGACGCCTACGAAGCGGGCTTCGACTTCGTCGCCATCCTTGAGCAGCGTGCGTGCGTCCTCGACGCGGTCACGCGACAGTTCCGAGGCACGCAGGTAGCCTTCGATACCGTTGCCGAGATCGATCACTGCACCCTTGGCGTCCACGCTCGTGACCTTGCCCTTGACGATGCTGCCCTTCGGATGGTCGGCGAGGAAGTTGGAGAACGGGTCCTTCTCCAGCTGCTTGATGCCGAGGGAGATACGTTCGCGCTCCGCGTCCACCGCGAGCACCACCGCCTCCACCTCGTCGCCCTTCTTGTAGTTGCGCACCGCCTCCTCGCCCGGGGCATCCCAGGAGATGTCGGACAGGTGCACCAGGCCATCGATGCCGCCGTCCAGGCCGACGAAGATGCCGAAGTCGGTGATCGACTTGATCTTGCCCTTGATGCGGTCGCCCTTGTTGTGCCCGTTGGCGAAATCCTCCCACGGGTTGGGCTTGCACTGCTTCATGCCGAGCGAGATGCGGCGGCGCTCCTCGTCGATGTCCAGCACCATCACCTCGGTCTCGTCGCCCACTTGCACGACCTTCGCCGGGTTGATGTTCTTGTTGGTCCAGTCCATCTCGGAGACGTGCACCAGGCCTTCGACGCCCGGCTCGATCTCCACGAAGCAGCCGTAGTCGGCCAGGTTCGTGACCTTGCCGAACAGGCGCGTGCCGTTGGGGTAACGGCGCGCGATGTCGACCCACGGATCCTCGCCCAGCTGCTTGAGGCCCAGCGACACGCGGTTGCGCTCGCGGTCGAACTTGAGGACCTTGACGTCGATCTCCTGGCCGACCGTGACCACTTCCGACGGATGCTTGACGCGCTTCCACGCCATGTCGGTGATGTGCAGCAGGCCGTCGATGCCGCCCAGGTCCACGAACGCACCGTACTCGGTGAGGTTCTTGACGACGCCCTTGACCATGGCGCCTTCCTGCAGCTTGGTGAGCAGCTCTTCGCGCTCGGCGCTGTATTCCTGCTCCACCACCGCGCGGCGGGAGACCACCACGTTGTTGCGGCGCTGGTCGAGCTTGATGACCTTGAACTCCAGTTCCTTGCCTTCCAGGTAGACGGGGTCGCGCACGGGGCGCACGTCCACCAGCGAGCCCGGGAGGAAGGCGCGCACGCCGTCGACCTCGACGGTGAAGCCGCCCTTCACCTTGCCGGTGATGAAACCCTTGACGATCTCGCCCTTGTTGAACGAGTCCTCGAGGCGCGTCCAGGAGCGGGCACGCTTGGCTTTCTCGCGCGACAGGCGCGTCTCGCCGAAGCCGTCCTCGAAAGCGTCGAGTGCGACTTCGACGTCGTCGCCGACGGCGACTTCAAGCTCGCCCTGCTCGTTGAAGAATTGTTCGGCGGGGATCACCCCTTCCGATTTGAGGCCGGCGTTGACGATGACGACGTCGGGCCGGATCTCGATGACCCGCGCCTTGAGGATGGCGCCGGATCGCATCTGCTGTTGTTTGATGCTCTCTTCGAAAAGTTCTGCGAAAGACTCGGTCATGTTGTGTTGCCTGACTCCCCTCGTGGAGGGGTCCTGTAGTGTTGGCCGCGGTCCGTCCCGGACGCACGGGTGTTTTACATGAGGGCCGGCGTCCTGCCTGCCCGGATTCATCTCCCGGGATGCGCGCTTTGGCGTTGCCGGGCCCATTCGAGCACCTGGTCCACCGCCGCCTCCACCGCTAGGCCGGTGGTATCCAGCGTCAGGGCGTCGGGGGCGGGCTTCAGGGGCGAGACGCTGCGGTTCTGGTCCCGCTCGTCCCGGGCACAGATATCCCGAAAAAGGGCGTCAAGGTTAGCAGCTAATCCTTTGCCTTTCAACTGGTTATAGCGCCTTTGAGCCCTTTCTTGAGCGCTCGCCGTGAGGAAGACCTTGAGACCGGCGTCCGGGAAGATGACCGTCCCCATGTCCCGCCCGTCGGCCACGAGCCCGGGCGGACGGCGGAAACCGCGTTGCAGCTCCCTCAGGCCGGCCCGTACCTCGGGGATGACCGCGAGCAGCGAGGCCCGCTCCCCGCATGCTTCGCTGCGCGCCGCTTGGGTGACGTCATGGCCGCCCAGGAGGATGCGCT
>DATIEQ010000019.1:0-4645 GCA_035455665.1 Gammaproteobacteria bacterium
AGAGACGATGAGCAGGACCCCCGCGAAGGCCACCCAACCGAGCTTGACCTTGACCCCCTCTCCTGCGAGGCGGTATCCGGCGACGAGGAGCGCCACCGGGACCACGAAGATCCAGGAGAAGGCGAGCGAATAGCGCGGCAGCGCGAGCAATACGTCCCCGCTGTAGGCGAACGCGAACGAGCTGCCGATGCTCTGGATCGACCCCGCGAGCAGCACCAGGATGAACGCCGTCCGGAAGAAGGCGCTGGAGCCCCGGGACAGGAGCGGTACCACGAGCGAGTCCGCCATGAGGTAGAAGGCGGTCCGCGCCAGGAGGAAGAAGACCAGGCCCAGTTCCAGGGACAGGACGCCCACGACGCCATCCAAGGGGAGGTAGTTGAACGAGATGCCGGTGACGAAGCAGAAGCACCAGGCAGCGAGCGCGGCCCCGGCGCGGTCACGACCGCGCCAGAGGAGGAGCAGTCCGAGCGGCACGAGCACGCACAGGAACGTGATGAGCGCCGCCTGGACGATCCGCAGGTTGCGTGTGGTGGGCAGCGGCCCGGTCGTCACCTGCGCGCGGTACTCGGCATCGCCATGCCGCAGCTTGAGGTCATAGGTCCGGTCCCAGGGCAGCGTGCGGCCGTTATAGGCGACGTCGAGCGCGGTGCGCACGTCGAAGTCCTGTTCCGCGGGGTCGATGCGGTCGCCCGCCGCGAGCGGCGCGGGGAGCGCCACGCCCGGTGCCGCGCCGATGACGAGCGTGTGCCGGTCCACCACGGCGAAGTCGAACGGCAGCCGCCAGGTGTTGAACGACGCGTATACGTTGTAGGCTGCAGACAGGATGATCAGGCCCGACAACGCCAACTTGAGACCGGTGCGCATAGGACTCCTCCCGATCGACTCGCGTTCTTTGAGCTCAGTTTAATGCAGTCAACCAGACCGTGTCAGTGTGGCCGATGCGGCAATCGATGACGGGCGCGGTAGACGGATATGACGATTGCCCCCTGGTGACCGACTACTCCCAGCTTTACATCCATCACTTGGTGTAGGCGAGCGCTTGGCCATGCGACGCTAAGAGCGCCTTGAACGCGGGCTCCGAATAGAGCGGTCGCCACACCGGATCCTTCGCTACGATTGCGGCGTTGGCCCCGAACGGCGCCTCCAGCGACTTGGAGAGCAGCGCGATGGCGTCCCGCCTCTGCCCGGACCAGGCGAGCACGACGGCCAGGTCGCTGGACGTCTCGGCCTCGAATTCGGTCCATCGATCCGGGGGCTGCGCTAGCGGTGCGCGGAGCGGCGCGATGGTCTTCACCGCATCGTCCGGCTGGCCGCCGAAAGCCTCGAGGAGGGCGAGACGGATGACGCCGAGACGGGCGTCGACCTTGTCCTTGTCCGCGCCTATCTCGCGACTTACCTCATCTATGTGTAATGCCGCCGTCCGCCGTGCACCCGCATCGTCCCCAAGCAGGCGTTGGGATTCGGCGGTATAGGAATCCTGGCAAAGGACACGATCCGTGATCGAGTTCCAGCCGGTTCCCTGGAGACACTCATCCGGGTAGGACATGAGGCCCGCAATCACCTTGGCATGCTGCCCTTCAAGATGCTCGAGCTCGAGTCGGGCCGACGCAACCGTGGGGGCGTCAGTGCTCGACCAATATCGGCTCGAACCGCCATCGATCACATCTTCCAGGTCCTTGATGTCGCCGCGATAGCCTAAACTGACTTGGGCACGCCAAAAGCGCGCCTGCGGCCAGCTCGGAAAGCGGTCAACGATGGTATCGAGGACCCGGATCGCATCCTCATAGCGTCGCAGGCGGTACTCCAGCATGCCGACGTTGACGATGGGGTAACCCAGGTAGGGGTCCAGGCGCGCGGCGTGCAAGAAAGCCTCGAGAGATTGCTGCGGATGCCCGGTAGTCCTGAGGATCACGCCCCGCAAGCTGTATAGATCTGTGTTGTTCGGCAGACTGTCCCCCAGGCTCTGGATCGTCTTCAACGCAGCGTCTGGATCCTGTTTCGCCCAGAACTCGTACCCCGCCTGGGCCAGCCGCGCTTCGGGCAGGCCCGGCGCCAGACGGTCCGCGGCGGCGATCTCGTCCGCCATACCTTTCAGGTCGCCGCGGTCAGTATCGAAACTCCAGGCTTCGAAGTAGGCGAGGTAGGCGTGGGCCTGGGCGAAATCCGGATCGACCCTCAAGGCGTCGCGGCATAGCTCGGCGGGCCCGCGAGCGCCCGTGTAGCGCCGCGCCAGCAACGCGCGCCGCAATAGGCTCAGCGCTTCGGGACTGCGGGTAGTGTCGAAACCCGTCGCCAACACATCGGGGAAAAGGCCGATGAAACGCACGCTGCCCGTCACCCGACTGGCGAACTCCTGAGCGATGTCCGCGGGAGGGACGCGTGGGCTGTATTCCTTCGTAAGCTTGTCGAGCGATTCACCGTCGCTGGTCGAGACGAGTTCGGCGCTCACGGTGAAGTCCGCGTTCGGCGCAGGACGGTGGATGCTTCCACGGATCAAGAGTGTTGCGCTCGTCGAACGTCCCAGTGCTTGGGGCGTCTCGCCCGCGGCATCCACAGGCGCGGCGATGATCTTGACGGTGCCGAGGCTGCCGAGCTCACCCTCGATCCCCGTCTTGACGCCCGCCAACGCCTCGTCCGGAACGAGCCCGAGCTTGTCGAAGGGGAGCACGACGATGGAGGTGGTCCCAACAGCTTCCACCGCGGCGGGCGTGAAGTGCGTGCTGAGCCGCCAGAGGTAAGCGCCCGATACGGTGACGAAGGCAATGACGAAGATCGAGACCACAGCGCCGAGCCGGAACCGCAGGCGCTTCCAGCGCCCGAAGGTCGCAGGGTCCTCACGGGACGGCGGCACGAACATCCACCCCGCGGTCAGCGCGAGGGGGAAGCCCAAGGCGAGCGCCGCGATGAGGTAGCGCACGGCCTCCCGGCTCAGGCCGATGTCCGGGAACACCTGGTTCGCCACCAGGATAAGCACCCAGGCCACGGTGCCGTAGACGCTCGCCACCCGGAACATATGGTGCTGCTTGAGCCGCGCCACGAAACCGGGAGAGGCGATGCTCGAAACCGTGCGCCCGCCGGCGGACAGCCAAGGCAGGCTCACCGCGTACAGGGGCACCTCCCCGTCGATGCCCTTGAGCTTATGGCCGCCGAGCGGGAGGAGCGGCTGGGGGAACTTGCCCCGTATCTGGTCGTACACGGCCTGGGTGACCGCGATCCCGCCCGGCGCGGCGAGGGGCTCGACCCGGGCGGCGATGTTCACCGTGTCGCCCAAGAGATCCCCATCCTTGCGCACCACGTCGCCCAGGTGCACGCCGATGCGGATCGTGAGGCGCTGCCCCTCCGGCACTGACTGGTTGTGCTCGTGCAGACGCTTCTGCAGCTCCGTCGCGCACTCGACTGCCGCCAGCGCGCTCCTGAACTCGACCATCAGCGCGTCGCCGATGGACTTGACCAGCCGGCCGTGGTGCTCGGCGATGAGGGGGTCGGCCAGGGTGCGTTTGAGATCGAGGAGACGGAGAGCGAGGGCTTCGTCACGCTGCGCGAGGCTCGAATAGCCCCGCACGTCCGTGAACATCACCGCCGCCATCTCCCTCGCTGCGTCGGTCATGGGCGCCCGCTGTGGTGAGGAACGTCGGAAAACCCCGTACCAGCATACCCCAAGAGCATATTCGCGTTCTGCAGCTAATTATTCACGCAAAACCGACAGACAAAACTCGATTAGAAAATCACAAATCCCGCTGCGCTGACTAGCCCCTCCCCTGCTGCAGCTGGAAGGAAGCTTCAGGTGACCGCGAGCCTGAAGCACGAGGTGGGCTCGGGCACGTTCTTGAAGGATTGCGGCCCCATGGATACGAAGCCTTGGAGGGCGTCCTGCAGCTGCGAACATAACGCGTCACTCGCGCCGATCTCACCCGCCTTGGCCCAATCGGCGATGCGGGCGGCGAGATTCACGGTCATGCCGTAGATGTCACCGTCGTGCATCTCCACCACTTCGCCCCAGTGCAGGCCGCTGTGCAGGTCGAGCGCGGGGATGCCCAGCGCGGCTGCGCCGGTCCTGACGCCCGCATGCAGCGCCTTCACCGCCTCGAGCGCTTGATGCGGGTCCTCGAAGCACAGGATCACCCCGTCACCGGTGGATTTGACGACGCGTCCGCCGTGACCCTCGGCCTGCTTCCGCGCTTCCTTCTGCACCAGGGCAGAAGCCAGAAGCGCCGCCTGCTCGTCCGCGGCCGACAGCGCCGTGTACCCGGAGATATCCACCACGGCGACCGCCCGCAGATGCCGCACACCCGTGGCCAGCAGGCTCGTGGGCAACACCCGCTCCACGAAGCGGTTGACCCGCTTCTCGAGTTGCTTGCGGACGGGCTGGAAGGTGGCTGCGACGATGGCTCCCGCCGTGACGTAGCCCGTCTGCGGCGGCAAATGCCACCAGCCCACCAGCCTCAGCGCGACAGTGCGCTCCACGAACACGAAGATGAGGGTGAGGACCAGGCTGAGCACCGTCCACACGGTGAAGCCGCGTAGCGCCAGCTTGGGGTCTATGGTCCCGCGGTATTGGATGGAGAGCCCCATGGCGATGAACAGGATGGTGGGGGCGACGCTCCAGCCGACGATGTCGACCACCAGAGCGTAGTCGCTCCAGTCG
>DATIEQ010000020.1:0-4735 GCA_035455665.1 Gammaproteobacteria bacterium
GCTTGAGAGCCTCCGCCAGGGACTCGGCGGTGCGCACGCCGGCCAGGAGGTCCTTGAGCGCCGCCGGGCCGCGCACCTTCTGCAGGAGGCCGGTGCCGCCGGCCGTCCCCTGCCCTTCCTCTTCCAGGAAGGTGAGCGAGCCGCCGGCGAGCGTGGTGAGTTCCTCGGCGCGGGGAGCGATCTCGCTCACCACCACCGCTTCCAGATGCCAGCCGAGGACGGTCTCCACCGCCCGCTCCCAGCCTGAGTCCACCTGCAGCTTCTCCGCGAGACGCGCTGCACCGTCCAATCTCTTCTGTTTCAGCCAGGCGGCGACCTGCTCGCGGCTCTTGCCGAGTGCCGCCTGCTGCAAGGCTTCCAGGGACGCGAGCCGGCCGCGCCGGTCCTCGAGCTGCGTGCGCAACTCGTGCACCGCCCTCGCGGTCTGTTGTTCCTCGCCGCGCCGCGTCTCGAGCTCACGCAGCGTCCCGGCGAGCTCGCCCTGGAGGCGCTGCAGCTTCGCTTCCGCCGCCTGTACGTCGCCGTCCAGGCCGAGGAGCATCTGATGCTGGCTGTCGGCGGCGAACTGCGCGCGCTCCGCGTCCACCTTCTCGCGTCGCTGCAGGGCCTGCATCAGCTGCTTCTCGAGCTGCTGCACCTCCGCTCGGCCCACTTCGGCGGCTTGAGTGTGCGCGCTGACTTCACCGTTGAAGGTCTCCCAATGCGACTGCCATTGCTGCATGGCCTCGTCGGCCAGGGTCAGTGTCTGTGCGGAGCGGCCTTCCGCCTGTTTCGCCGCTTCTTGCGCCGGCCCGAGCTCCGCGAGCTCGCGGGCCAAGGTCGCCACCTGCTCGCGGTCGCGGCTCACATGGCCGTCGAGCTCGCGCCACTGCGATTCGGCTTGCTCGAGATCATTCTGTTGACGCTTGCGCAGCTCACGGCCGTGCTGCAGCGCCTGCTCGGCTCGCGCGATGGCCGCACCCACTTCGTAATACCGGCCCTGCACCGTGTTGAAGGCGTCGGTCGCCTCATCGTGGCGCTGGCGGGATTTCTCGAGCTCGTTCTCGATGGCGCGCTGCTCGGCCACCGCCGACTCGAGTGCGGTCTCGCGCTCGCGGATGATGCCGTCTTTCGCGCCCACGTCGGCGTCCAGGCTCTTCCAGTTGAGCACCAGGAGCTCCGCCTTGAGCCGGCGCTTCTCCTCCATATGCTCGCGGTAACGCTCGGCCGCGCGTGCCTGGCGCTGCAGGTGGAGCAACTGCTTCTCCACCTCCTCGCGCAGGTCGTTGAGGCGCTCCACGTTCTCCTTGGTATGGTGGATGCGGTTCTCGGTCTCGCGGCGACGCTCCTTGTAGCGCGAGATGCCGGCCGCCTCCTCCAGGAACATGCGCAGTTCCTCGGGCCTGGATTCCACCAGCCGCGAGATGGTGCCCTGCTCGATGATGGCGTAGCTGCGCGGGCCCAAGCCCGTGCCCAGGAACAAGTCGGTGATGTCGCGCCGCCGGCAGCGGGCGCTGTTCAGGAAGTAGTTCGAGGTGCCGTCGCGGATCACCTCGCGTTTCACGGAGACCTCGGCGTAGTTGGCGTATTGCCCGCCGATCGCCCCGTCGGAGTTGTCGAACACCAGCTCGATGGAGGCCGTGCCCACCGGCTTGCGGGCCGAGGAACCGTTGAAGATCACGTCGGCCATGGAATCGCCGCGCAGGTACTTGGCGGAACTCTCGCCAAGGACCCAGCGTACGGCGTCGATGATGTTCGACTTGCCGCAGCCGTTGGGGCCGACGATGCCGACGAGGTTGCTCGGGAAATGGATGAGCGTGGGGTCCACGAAGGACTTGAACCCCACGAGCTTGATCTTGCTGAGCCGCATGTGTCCGGTGTGCCGCCGTGAAATGGCCGGGCCTGGCCGTGTAGTGTAAAGTATCGGCGCCCGGAAACGCAGTGCCGAGCGGACGATGCCCACCCAGCCCAGCAAAGAACTTGAGACGTTCCCGAACCCCCGCGCCGGGCGGGATTATACCATCCGCATCCGCATCCCCGAGTTCACCTGCCTCTGTCC
Source organism: Gammaproteobacteria bacterium (assembly GCA_035455665.1). GTDB lineage: Bacteria > Pseudomonadota > Gammaproteobacteria > Natronospirales > REEB76 > DASUBN01. Next base: position 2,039 of record DATIEQ010000020.1, read on the forward strand.
CAAGACCGGCCAGCCGGATTTCGCCGAGCTGCTGCTCGAGTACGTCCCCGCCGAGCTGTGCGTCGAGCTGAAGGCGCTCAAGCTTTACGTCTGGAGCTTCCGGGACGAGGGGCATTTCCACGAGGACGTGACGAACCGCATCCTCGACGACCTGGTCAAGACGCTGCACCCCAAGTTCATGCGCCTCACGGCCGCGTTCAACGTGCGCGGCGGCATCGACACGACCGTGGTGGCCGAGCACCGGCTGCCCGGCTGGCAACCCCCCGCCCCTATCGCGCTCCCCTAGGGGCGGCCCCATCCGCCCGGCTCAGGGGGTCAAGTTGCACCCCGGGGGGCAATCCGGTATAACACCGCGCGCTTTTGACCATGGTCCAGGAGATTTCTATGCCGGCTAAGAAGAAAGCCGCCAGCAAGACCGCCAAGAAACCGGCTGCCGCCAAGGCCGCCGCGAAGAAGACGCCGCTGAAGCCCACCCCCCGCAAGCCCCTGCCGCGCCGCAACGGCGGTGGCAGCGACATGTTCAAGGGCTTCACCCCCTACCCCTTGAAGAAGGGCGAGCCCTACATGAACGAGGCCCAACGGGGCCATTTCCGCGGCATCCTGCACGGCTGGAAACGGGAGTTGATGGAGGAAGTGGATCGCACCGTGCACCACATGCAGGACGAGGCGGCGAACTTCCCGGACCCGAACGACCGGGCCACCCAGGAATCGGAGTTCAGCCTGGAGCTGCGCACCCGCGACCGGGAGCGCAAGCTCATCAAGAAGATCGACGAGGCGCTCGCCAACCTGGAAGCCAACGAGTACGGCTACTGCGACTCCTGCGGCGTCGAGATCGGCATCCGCCGCCTGGAAGCCCGCCCCACGGCGACCCAGTGCATCGACTGCAAACAGCTGGATGAGATCAGAGAGAAGCAGATGGGGGGTTAAAGACCCTTCCGGGGATCACGAGAAGAAGGCCCTCCGGGGCCTTTTTCTTTTTGAGGGCTACAGATTAAGCGTCCCTGCGGAATAACCAGGGCTGCTCCCGGCAGCCCGCTCGCCGCTTCGCGGCTTGCCCTCTTCGGAGGTCTTTTTTGTTTCTGTACCATGGCTCTATGACTTACGTCGGCCGCTTCGCCCCCTCGCCCACCGGCCCGCTCCATTTCGGCTCCCTGGTCGCCGCCGTCGGCAGCTACCTGGACGCTCGCGCTTCCGGTGGCGCCTGGTTGCTGCGCATGGAGGACCTAGACCCGCCCCGGGAAGTGCCGGGCGCCGCCGAGGACATGCTGAAAACCCTGGAAATACTGGGTTTCCAGTGGGATTCCCTGCTCAAGCAAAGCAGCCGCCTCGAGGCGTATGCAGAAGCCGCCGAGCGCCTCGTCCGCGACGGAGCCGCCTTCCCCTGCGCCTGCAGCCGCCGGGAGATCGCCGACAGTTCGGTACGCGGCATCGAAGGGCCGGTCTATCCCGGCACCTGCCGCGCCGGACTCCCGCCGGGCCGGAACACCCAGGCACTGCGTCTCAAGGCGCCGGCCGAGACCCTGTGCTTCCAGGACCGCCTGCAGGGGAGGATCTGCCAGCAACTCGCCCGGGACATCGGCGACTTCATCATCCGCCGGGCGGATGGCTGTTTCGCCTACCAGCTCGCAGTGGTGGTGGACGATGCTTACCAGGGCATCACCCACGTGGTCCGCGGCGCCGATCTCCTGCTGTCCACACCCCGGCAGATCCTGCTGCAGCGGCTCCTGGGACACCCCACTCCTGTCTATATACATCTGCCGGTGGCGGTGGACAGGAATGGCGAAAAATTGAGCAAACAGACTGGGGCCGAAGCTCTGGATCTGTCGCGGCCGGCCCAGACGCTATGGCGGGCCCTGAGATTCCTGCGCCAAGAGCCGCCGGCGGGACTCGAGGAAGCCGGTCTCGCAGAACTCTGGGCCTGGGCTATCGAACACTGGGATATGGAAATACTTAATGGGGTTCGCGAGCACGCAATCGACTAAGAATTTACTATATATATATTGTTTAATTATTTGATAATTAAGTATTTTATATACACATTTAAGGAGAAACCCTGAGTGGCCATAGGCCTTGGGTCCAGCAACCGGCTGTATTAAGGTAGCCGCTCGCCCCGTCCCGGTCGCTCAACTCTTAAGGCGCTGCATGACTGAGGAAAAGGTCTATCCGGTCCCAGCCGCTGCCGCCCAGGGCAGCTCCATCACCCGCGCCCAGTACGACGCCCTCTACCGCCGCTCCATCCAGGATCCCAAGGGCTTCTGGGCGGAGCAGGCACGGGAATTCGTCAGCTGGATCAAACCCTGGGACCAGGTCCTGGACTGGGATTACCGCCGCGCCCACATCCGCTGGTTCGAAGGGGGCAAGCTCAACGTCAGCGCCAACTGCCTGGATCGGCACCTGGAGAAACGCGGCGACCAGACGGCCATACTCTGGGAGGGGGACGATCCCGGCGAGGAGCGCCGGCTGAGCTACCGGGAGCTGCACACGGAGGTCTGCCGGCTCGCGAATGTATTGAAGAAACATGGAGTGAAGAAAGGCGACCGGGTCTGCATCTACATGCCCATGGTGCCGGAGACGGCCGCGGCGATGCTGGCCTGCGCCCGCATCGGCGCGGTGCACTCGGTGTGCTTCGCCGCCTTCTCCCCGGAGGCGCTGCGCGGCCGGATCGAGGACGCGGGCGCGAAACTGCTGATCAAGATC
>DATIEQ010000021.1:0-4751 GCA_035455665.1 Gammaproteobacteria bacterium
GGGAACGCCTGCGGGCGCTGCTCGAAGCGTTCGCGCCGGGGCTCGCGCCGGGCGGCTACATCGTGCGCACGGCCGGGGAGGGCGCAGCCCCCGAGGCGCTGCGCGCCGACATGCTCTTCCTCAACAAGCTGTGGGACAGCATCCATGCGCGCAGTAGCGCCGCCAAAGCGGGCGAACGGGTGCATGCGGACCTGCCGCTCGCGGTGCGCATGCTGCGCGACCTGTCCGGCCACGGCGTGGAGCGGGTGCGGGTCGACGCGGCCGATACCTACGCCCAGATGCAGGAGTTCACCCGCATGTTCGTGCCGGACATGGGTGCACGCGTCGAGCATTACACCGGAGTCCGGCCGATCTTCGAGATCTACGGCATCGAGGATGAGATCCAGCGGGCGTTGGAGCGCCAGGTGCCGCTCAAATCCGGCGGCCATCTGATCCTCGACCAGACCGAGGCGATGACGACCATCGACGTGAACACCGGCGCGTTCGTGGGCCACCGCAACCTGGAGGAGACCATCCTCAAGACCAACCTGGAAGCGGCTGAGGCCATCGCCCGCCAACTGCGCTTGCGCAACCTGGGAGGCATCATCATCATCGACTTCATCGACATGGACGACGAAGAGCACAAGCAGCGGGTACTGCAGACGCTGCAGCAGGCACTCGCCCACGACCACGCCAAGACCCAGGTCTCGGGGCTCTCCGCGCTCGGGCTCGTGGAGATGACCCGCAAACGCACCCGCGAGAGCCTGGAGCATGTGCTGTGCGAGCCCTGCCCCACCTGTGCCGGGCGCGGCTCCCTCAAGACGCCCGAGACGGTCTGCTACAGCCTGTTCCGGGAGATACTGAGGGTCACGCGCCAGTTCAAGGTGCAGGAACTCCGGGTGCTCGCCGCGCAGGACGTGGTGGACCTGCTGTTGGACGAGGAATCCGCGGGCCTCGCCGAGGTGGAGGCCCAGATCGGCAAACCCGTGCGGCTGCAGGCCGAAGCGCTGTATGCGCAAGAGCAATTCGACGTGGTACCGATGTGATGGAACGGAGCACGAACCCTTGAGTTGGCAGCGGCATCTCTGGAAATGGTCGGCGGCGCTGTTCGCGGCGCTGGTGATCCTGCTCGCCGCCCTCACCGGCGTATTCCGCCTGCTGACGCCGCTCGTACCCGGTTACCGCGACCGGGTGGAGCAGTGGGCCAGCCAAGCCATCGACCATCCCGTGCAGATACGTTCCATGGGAGCCGAGTGGGGCTGGCATGGACCGGAGGTGGCTCTCCAGGGCGTGCGCATCCTCACCCGCGACCGTAAGCGGGTGGTGGTGGAGGCTCGGGGGGTGCATCTCGGCCTGAGCCTGTGGAGCCTGCTGCACGGCCAGCTGCCGCAACCCAACCGCATCGTGCTGGTGGAGCCGCGGGTGGAAGTGGAGCGGGACGCGCAGGGCCTGTTCAGCGTGCGTGGGCTCGAGGGCGCCCAGCGCGGCAGCACCGACTGGCATGTGACTCTCAAGGAACTCTTGGGCCAATCCGCCACGCTCGTGATCGAGGACGGCGCCCTCACCCTGTTCGACGCGCGCCGCCCGAAACCGGATGCGTTCCGCAACCTGAACCTCGAGATCGATAACGATGCGAACGACCACCGCGTGAGCGGCGATGTGCAGCTGCCCGCCGTCTTCGGCGCGAACCTGGAATTCGAACTCGATGTGGCGGGTGACGCGGGCACGCCCGAACGATGGAAGTGGCGGGGCCACGTCCAGGGGACGGGCATCGCGCTGCCCGCGTGCTTGAGTTATTGGCCCGCGTATGAGGGCCGTTTCCTGACCGGCCACGCCGACCTGGAGGCGGACGCGGGTGGCGAGGGTGCTGCGCTTGACATGGCGGCGGTCGACCTCAAGGCCGCGGACGTGGTGCCGGCCCCCGAGGCCTTCCCCACCGCGAAGGCCGGCGGCTTCGCGCAGCTGCAGGGGCGCATCCTTTGGTCGCGCACCGCCTCGGGCTGGTCTCTCACGGGCCGGCGTGTCGTGTTACGCCGCGGGCCATTGCCCTGGCCGCAATCGGACTTCAAGCTCGACTATACCCACGCTGATGAGGGGGATACCTGGGCGGGGAGTGCGAGCTACCTGCGGATCGAGGACCTCGGCGTGCTTGCGGGCTGGCTGCCGGCGTTCGCCGGCGACACCCGCCGCCTGCAGGCGCTGTCGCCTGCGGGCGACGTGTCCGATGCCGCATTCAAGCTGCAATGGCATGGGGCGGCGCTCGACACCTGGTCGGCCAAGGGCACGTTCCAAAACCTGGGCGTGCAGGCGGCGGACGGGCGCCCGGGGTTCGCCGGTATGGACGGCTCGCTGGATCTGGATCAGACGGGCGGGGACATCTCGCTCTCCGCCCGGGATGCGAGCGTGGACTTCACGCCGCTGTTCCGTGGCCCGCTGCACGCGGATAGCCTCGATACCGTGCTGCGCTTCACCCATGACGCCCAGGGCTGGCGCGTGGGCACCGACGCGTTCAGCGTGAGCAACGCCGACGCGTCCGCCCGCGGGCACGGCAGCCTGCAGTTCCCCGCGGACGGCAGTGCGCCGGTGCTGGACCTGGACGCGAGCGCCGCGAACGCGAATGCCCGCAACAAATCCGCCTACTTCCCGGTCGGCATCATGGACAAGCGGGTGGTGGCATGGCTCGATTCCGCCATCGTCGCGGGTGACGTGCCGAGCGGCAGCGTGAGCATACACGGCAAGACGTCGGGCTTCCCCTGGGACCACGGTGGCGGCGTGTTCGACATCCGCTTCCGGCTGCTGCACGGGGAGCTGGATTATGCGGCTGGCTGGCCTGCCCTCAAGGACCTGGACGCGGACGTGCGTTTCTACGACCAGGGCCTCGAAGCGCACGCCCACGGTGGCAAGGTGCTGGGCGACGACATCGTGGACGCGAACGCGCGTTTCGTGGACCTGCGCACCGGCGTGCTGGAAGTCGACGGCGACGCCCGCGGCAGCGCCGCGGCCGGCCTCGAGTTCCTGAAGAGCGGCCCGCTGAAGGAACGCTTCGGGGACTACCTGGACGGTCTCACGGCGGCGGGCGAGGGCGACGTGAACCTGCAGCTCACGCTACCGGTGGAGGACCTGGAGAAGTTCGCCCTCAAGGGCGGTTATCGCCTGCGGGACGCGAGCGTCGAGCCCAAGGCGGATCCCGCCCTGCGCGTGGACCAGTTGAACGGGACATTGGACTTCAGCGGGGTAGGTTTCGGCACCGACGACATGAACGGACGCCTGCTCGGCGCGCCCGTCAGCATCCGTATCCGTCCCGGCCCGGGACCACACCCCCAGGCGACGTCGTTCAGCGCCGAGGGTGCGGCCGAGGCGGGGCCTCTGACCCGCGCGCTGGGCCTGCATGAGGGTCTGATCGCCGGACGGACTGCCTGGCAAGTGGACGGGCGGGTGCCGAACAATCCGGGCGCGAGCACTGCGGGTTTCAGCGTGAGCTTGCGCTCCGACCTGAAGGGGGTCGGGCTCAGCTTGCCTGCACCCTTGGGCAAGGAGGCTGATGCGGCGGTGCCCCTGAGTCTTTCCCTCAGACTCGCGAGCAGCCGCACGCTCTCCTTCACGGGGACCTACGCCGGTGCCGCCCAGGCGAAGCTCGCCTTCGCCCGCGCCGCCGCGGGCTGGAAATTCGACCGGGGCGGCGTGCGCGTGGGGCCCGGCGTCGCCGCGCTGCCGCCGGCGCCGGGTCTCGCTGTCGACGGGGAGCTCGCGGAGTTTTCCTGGGACACCTGGGCGCCCTATCTCGCCGGGGGGTCTGGTGAACCGGCCGGGACCCTGTTGCCGGGCTTCCTGCGTAGCATGGACTTCAGTCTCGGACGCTTCTCGGGCTTCGGTCAGCAGCTCGACAAGCTGCACCTGACGCTCACCCGGGCCGCCGACCATTGGCAAGCGCAGGTGGATAGCGCAAACCTGGCAGGCGCGGTCACCGTGCCCTTCGGCATCGACGCAGAGCACCCCCTGGTCCTGGACATGGAGCGGGTGTTGCTCAAATCGCCTCCGGGCGGCACGCCGCCTACACAGCCGGGGCCGCAGAATCCACCGGCTCAATACGATCCGCGCCATGTGCCGGCGCTGCGCCTGAGCACGCGCCGCTTCCAGTACAACGACCTCGGGCTCGACGCCGTGAGTTTGAAGCTCGTACCCCAGCCGAACGGCGTGGCCCTGGAGGACCTCAAGGCCGCGGGCGCCGCCTTCACCCTGATCGGAGACGGCACGTGGAGCGTCACGCCGGCGGGACTGCAGCAGTCGGCACTCAACGCCGACATCAAGAGCCAGGATGTGGCGAAGTCGCTGCAGTCCATGGGCTATGCCGCCGCCATCACCGGCGACAAAGGCGAGATCAACGCGTCCCTCAACTGGCAGGACAGTCCCCTGGGGAACATCGTGAACACGCTCGCCGGCACCCTGCACGTGAAGCTCGAAGACGGGCAGCTCGTGGACGTGCAGCCCGGCGCGGGCCGGGTGTTCGGCCTGTTGAGCCTGAACGCACTGCCGCGCCGGCTGTTGCTCAACTTCAGCGACGTGTTCGCCAAGGGCTTCGGTTACGACAGCATCGAGGGTGACTTCGCCGTGCAGAACGGCGATGCCTACACCCAGGACCTGCAACTCAAGGCGCCGGCCGCGAAGATCCTGATCGTGGGACGCATCGGCCTCGGCAAGCAGGACTTCGACGAGGTGGTGACGGTCACCGCCAGCGTCGGAGCGACCTTGCCGGTGCTGGGTGCGATCGCGGG
>DATIEQ010000022.1:0-3081 GCA_035455665.1 Gammaproteobacteria bacterium
CTTGCGCAGCTCCGCATACAGCTTGCCGTTCTTCTTGCCGAGCTTCTTCACCGCCGCCTCGGCCTTCGCCTCGAAATCCGTCTCGCGGCCGAAGACGAAGTTGAAGCGCCGCGCGATCTCGCGGGTGAGCTCCACGTGCGGAACCTGGTCTTCGCCTACCGGCACCCAGCCCGCCTTGTACATGAGTATGTCGGCTCCCTGCAGCACCGGGTAGCCGAGGAACCCATAGGTGGACAGGTCCTTGTCGCTGAGTTTCTCCTGCTGGTCCTTGTAGGTGGGCACGCGCTCCAGCCAACCGAGCGGCGTGATCATGGACAGGAGCAAGTGCAGCTCCGCGTGTTCCGGGATGCGGGATTGGATGAAGATGCTCGCCTTGCCCGGGTCCACGCCCACGGCGAGCCAGTCCACCAGCATGTCCCAGACCGCGGGCCCGATCTCGCCCACCTCAGCGTAGTTGGTGGTGAGCGCGTGCCAATCCGCCACGAAGAAGAAACACTCGTACTCGTGCTGCAGCTTGAGCCAGTTCTTGAGCACGCCGTGCAGGTGGCCGAGGTGCATGCGGCCCGTGGGGCGCATGCCGGAGACTGCACGGTGATTGTCGGATGACACGGCGTTCAAGCTTCGGTCCTTTCGCGTTTCATTGGGGTAAAGGAGAGAGCAACAGATTGATGAGCCAATCCATGATGGGGCCGAGCAGCGCGCTCAGTACCCCGGTCGCCATCAGGGCGGCCACGATGAAGAGACCATAGGGCTCGAGCCGGTAGAGGATCCGCGCGCCCTCCGGCGGCAGGAGCCCCGCCAGCACCCGGCTACCGTCCAGGGGCGGCAGCGGGAACAGGTTGAGCACCCCGAGCACCACGTTCGCGGCCACCCCGAACTGGCCCATGTAATAGAGGGGCGAGATCAGGGGGATCCGGGTGGAAAGCGCCACGGCGATCCAGGCGATGCCCATCCAGAGCACGGCCATGAGCAGGTTAGCCACCGGTCCCGCGGCCGCCACCCATGCCATGCCGAGGCGTGGCTGCTTGAAGTTCTGGGCGGTGATGGGCACGGGCTTGGCCCAGCCGAACAGAAAAGGGCTGTGCATGAGGAGCAGGAACCCCGGGATGAGCAGGGTCCCCACCGGATCGATGTGCTTGATGGGGTTCAAGGTCAGGCGGCCCAGCATGCGTGCCGTAGGGTCGCCGAGGCGGTTCGCCATCCATCCGTGGGCCACCTCGTGGACCGTGATGGCGAAAAGGATGGGGGGTGCCAGTAGGATGATCTTTTGAATCAGCGTGAAATCAGGCATCGGGTCATTATACAGGGCGCCGCTATCCGCCGAAGGGCGCGGGGTCGCCGCGACCCGTCCGCAGCAGCCGCGGCGCATCGCCTGACAGGTCCACGACGGTGGTCGGTTCGAAGCCGCAGGGCCCGCCGTCGATGACGAGCTCCACCTGGTGCTCGAGCCGGGCGCGCATCTCCGCCGGATCGGTGAGCGGCGTGTCTTCACCGGGCAGGATGAGCGTCGAGCTCATGAGCGGCTCGCCGAGCTCCGCGAGCAGCGCCTGGGCGACGGTGTGTTCCGGGACACGGATGCCGATGGTCCGCTGGCGGGGGTGCTGCAGGCGACGCGGCACCTCGCGGGTCGCCCGCAGGATGAAGGTATAGGGTCCGGGCGTGTAGGCCCGCAGCAGCCGGTAGGTGGGGTTCTCGACCCGGGCGTAGGTGGCGATCTCCGACAGGTCGCGGCACACCAGGGTGTAGTTATGCTCCTTGCCCGCCTGGCGGATGCGACGGATGCGCTCCATGGCGGTCTTGTCCCCCAGCAGACAGCCGAGGGCGTAACAGGAGTCCGTGGGGTAGACCAGGACGGCGCCGGCGCGCAGCATCTCCACCGCACGGTGGATGAGCCGCTTCTGCGGGTTGACGGGGTGGATAGCGAAGAACTGGCTCATGACGGGCGGGCATTCTACTGCCTCGCCCGTGGCCAGGGGATAGGATATGATAGCCGCGCTTTTCCGCCCCCGGCGCTCTTAAATCATGTCCTCCCTGCTGGAACTCCTGCTCCTCGCCGCGTTCTTCATCACCTTCAAGTGGCAGGGTATCTACGCCGCCACGGCGGTGTTCATGGCCGGCAGCGTGCTGGTACTGGCCGTCTCCTGGTGGCGGACGCGCAAGCTCGAACCCCTGCCGCTCATGGTGACGGTGCTGGCGGTGGTGCTGGGCTCCGTGACGCTGCTGCTCCACGACCCGATCTTCATCAAGTGGAAGTTCTCCATCATCGAGTGGCTGTTGGGACTGGTGCTGCTCGGCAGCCAATACCTCGGCGCCAAGCCCTTCGTGCGCCGCGCCCTGGAAAGCCAATTCCAGTTGCCGGACGCGGTCTGGCAGCGACTCAACCTCCTGTGGGCCGGGTTCTTCCTGTTCCTGGGCAGCTTGAACGTGTTCGTCATCTACAACTTCAGCACCGCCGCCTGGGTGGACTTCAAGTTCTACGGCGTGACGGGATTGCTGCTGCTGTTCGCCGTGGCCCAGGCCGTGTATCTCAGCCGGCATCTGCCCCAGGAGAAGCCCTGATGTGGTACGCCATCCTGTCCGAGGACCAACCGGACTCCCTCGCGAAGCGCCTCGCCGCCCGCCCCGCTCACGTGGCGCGGCTGGAAGAGCTGAAGCGCCAGGGCCGGCTGCTGCTCGCGGGCCCGCATCCGGCCATCGACGCCGAAGACCCGGGTCCCGCCGGGTTCACGGGCAGCCTGATCGTGGCGGAATTCGGCTCCCTGGAGGACGCGCGGGCCTGGGCGGACGCTGATCCCTATGCCGCGGCCGGCGTCTACCGCCGCGTGGACGTGAAGCCCTTCCGCAAGACCCTGCCATGAGCACCGACCGCCTGGCACTCATCCGACAGAGACTGGAGCAAAGCCTCGTGCCGCTCAGCCTGGAGGTGCGGGACGACAGCGCCAGGCACGCAGGACATGCGGGCGCGCGGGGTGGCGGGCACTATTCCGTGCAGATCGTCTCGCCGGCGTTTGCCGGCCGGGACCGTCTCTCCCGCCACCGCCTGGTCTATGCGGCCCTGGGCGAACTCCTGCAAGGCGAGAT
>DATIEQ010000023.1:0-2319 GCA_035455665.1 Gammaproteobacteria bacterium
GACAGTTTTGGCGCGCGCTCCATATTGGCGGTCGGCAGCCGCCGGTATGAGATTTTTCGCCTCGATGCTCTCGCCAAAGAGGGCGTCGACGTTACCCGGCTGCCGTTTTCACTGCGTATTCTGTTAGAGAATTTGCTCCGCACCGAGGATGGGCAATCGGTTACGGCGGAGGATATTCGCGTGCTGGCGAAGTGGGCGCCGCGGGCCGTGCCCGATGAGGAGATCGCGTTTACCCCGGCGCGGGTGCTGCTGCAAGACTTCACCGGCGTGCCCGCCATCGTCGACCTGGCCGCCATGCGCGATGCCATGGCCGCCCTCGGCGGCGATCCCACCCGTATCAATCCCTTGCAGCCTGTCGAACTCGTCATCGACCACTCCGTCCAGGTCGATGCCTACGGCTCCGCCGCCGCCCTGCTCATCAACGCCGAGCTCGAGTTTGCGCGCAACCAGGAGCGCTATGCCTTCCTACGCTGGGGCCAGATCGCCTTCCAGAACTTCAAGGTAGTGCCCCCCGACACCGGCATCGTGCACCAGGTCAACCTGGAGTACCTGGCCCGCGTCATCTTCACGACAGGCGCCGACAGGCAGAACGGCGCGGACGGCCTGCCCCAGGCCTACCCCGATACCCTGGTCGGCACCGACTCCCACACCACCATGATCAACGGCCTGGGCGTGCTCGGCTGGGGCGTCGGCGGCATCGAGGCCGAGGCCGCCATGCTCGGCCAGCCCGTCTCGATGCTCATCCCCCAGGTCGTCGGCTTCCGCCTGGCGGGCGCGCTGCGCGAAGGCGTCACCGCCACCGACCTGGTGTTGCGCGTCACCGAGCTGCTGCGCCACAAGGGCGTGGTCGGCAAGTTCGTCGAGTTCTACGGCCCCGGCCTGCCCGCGCTGCCCATCGCCGACCGGGCCACGATCGCCAACATGGCGCCGGAATACGGCGCCACCTGCGGTATCTTCCCCATCGACGCCGAGACGTTGCGCTACCTGCGCCTGACGGGGCGCTCCGAAGAGCATGTGGCGCTGGTCGAAACCTACAGCCAGGCGCAGGGCCTCTTCCACACCGCCGACTCGCCCGAAGCCGTCTACTCGGACACGCTGGAACTGGACCTGAGCACGGTCGAACCGAGCATCGCCGGACCCAAGCGCCCGCAGGACCGGGTGCCGCTGGCCGCGGCCAAGCAGTCGTTCCAGGAGGCCTTGCAGGTCATCCGCAACCCCGGCGGGCCGCCCAACCCGCCCAAGCAGGTGCAGCGCTGGGAGGGCGAGGGCGGCAACCCCACCGCCCCCGGCAGCGAGCAGCCCGTCGCGCCGCCGACGGCGGTGAAGGTGCAGTTGGAGAGCGGGGAGCACCTGATCGACCATGGCGCCGTGGTGATTGCCGCCATCACCAGTTGCACCAACACCTCCAACCCCTCGGTGATGATCGGTGCGGGGCTGCTGGCGAAGAAGGCCGTGGCGCGCGGGCTGCAAAGCAAGCCCTGGGTCAAGACCTCGCTGGCGCCCGGCTCCAAGGTCGTGACCGCCTACCTGGACGCGGCGGGGCTGACGCCGTACCTGGAGGCGCTGCGCTTCCACACGGTGGGCTACGGTTGCACCACCTGCATCGGCAACTCGGGCGCGCTGCCGCCGGAGATCTCCCAGGCGGTGGACGAAGGCCAGCTGGTGGTCTGCGCGGTGCTGTCGGGCAACCGCAACTTCGAGGGGCGCATCAACTCGGAGGTGCGGGCCAACTACCTGATGTCGCCGCCGCTGGTGGTGGCCTACGCGCTGGCCGGGCGCATGGACCTCGATCTGGACGCGGAACCGCTGGGCACGGACAAAGACGGGCAGCCGGTCTACCTGCGGGACATCTGGCCGACGCACCACGAGGTGCAGGAGGCCATCTTCCAGTCGATCCAGTCGGAGATGTTCCGCAAGAGCTACGCCGACGTGTTCCAGGGCGACGCGCAGTGGAACAGCCTGGCGGTGCCGGCGGGCGACCGGTTCGCCTGGGACCCGGACTCGACCTACGTGCGCCACCCGCCGTACTTCGCGGGCATGAGCCGCGAGGCGCCGGCGACGGTGGCCGGCATCACGGGCGCGAAGGTGCTGGCGGTGCTGGGCGACAGCGTGACGACCGACCACATCTCGCCGGCGGGCAGCATCCGCAAGACCTCGCCCGCCGGGCAGTACCTGCTGGAGCACGGGGTGGAGTACCGGGACTTCAACAGCTACGGCTCGCGGCGGGGCAACCACGAGGTGATGGTGCGCGGCACGTTCGCCAACGTGCGGCTGCGCAACCGGCTGGCGCCGGGCACGGAGGGGGGGTTCACCACCTAC
>DATIEQ010000024.1:0-2962 GCA_035455665.1 Gammaproteobacteria bacterium
AAGGACAACACATGGGTGCGCAGAGATCTGGTCTCCTCTGCATTGGGAGATCCCGTCATCAATGGCAAGGTGCAGATCGGGCCGCAGAGTCCGCAAAACGGAATCCTGGGTGACGCGCGTCGCTCAACCGCGGAGCTGGGGCAGCTGGCATTCGACATGAAGGTCGATTACGCGGTGAGGCAGATTCGCCGTTTCCAAGCCGGCGGATATTAACCGTGAATCTCAGCTCCCAGGAAGCCGATATCGGGATGCCCCTGGCTTCCAATGCGAATGAAGCGGCGGATTGGCGGGCAGGGCGACCGCGCGATTAGTGGCCGAGCATCGCCCTACCAAGCAAAAAACTGGAGAGCAGAGAGCGGAGACCCACGCATTCATGTTGCTGCCAGGTTAATTTTGCCTCGAGCAGGCGGTTATCCACACAAGTGGTAACAAAAAGTGCATCCGGTTTTAGCGACGTCTCTTTAGTTGCCAATCCAAACGGTTTTTATATTCACGAATTCGTGGATACCGTGGCGCGATAACTCCCGGCCGTAGCCGGATTTTCCTATTCCACCAAACGGCAGCCGCGGATCGCTCTTGACGAGACCGTTCACGAAGGCCATCCCCGATTGCAGCCGCCGCGCGAAGGCCTCGCCGCGTTTCAGATCCCGCGTCCACACGCTGCCGCCCAAGCCGTAGCTCGTATCGTTGGCGACGGCGAGCGCTTCGGCCTCGTCCTTGACGCGTATCACGCTCGCCACCGGACCGAAGAGTTCCTCGCTCCAGGCACGCATACCGGGTTTGACTCCGTCCAGGATGGACGCCGGATAGAACGCGCCGGGACCCGGGAGCGGCTCGCAACCCAGGAGCGCCTTCGCGCCTTTATCCAGTGCGTCTTTCACCTGCCCGTGCAGGCTGTCCCGTAGATCGGCGCGGGCCAGAGGCGCGAGCGTGGTCTTGGGTTCCAGGGGATCGCCGGGCCGTAGCGCTGCGGCCAGGGCGTGGAAGCGCTCTAGGAATCCTTCGGCCACGGACTCCACCAGGATGAAGCGCTTGGCGGCGATGCAACTCTGCCCCGCGTTCAGGTAGCGTGACTTGGCGCCCACCTGGGCGGCCATGTCGAGATCCGCATCAGCCAGCACCACGAAGGCGTCGGAGCCGCCCAGTTCCAGCACGCATTTCTTGAGCACTTCCCCGGCGGCGCGACCCACCGCCACCCCGGCCCGCTCGCTGCCGGTGAGCGTCACGGCCTGCACCCGCGAGTCCCTGACAACGCCATCCACCATGGGTATCGGGATCATCAGGGTCTGGAACACGCCCTCCGGGAATCCCGCCTCCCGGAACACGGCTTCGAGCGCCAGCGCCGTGCCCGGCACGTTGTCGGCGTGCTTCAAGAGCAGCGTGTTGCCGGCGGCCAGGGCCGGTGCCGCGGCGCGGAACACCTGCCAGAAAGGGAAGTTCCACGGCATCACCGCCAGCAGGGTGCCGAGAGGTTCGTAAGCCACGAGACTCTTACCTGCATCGGTCGCAGCCGGTTCGTCAGCCAGCAGGCCGGCGGCATGTTCGGCGTAATAGCTGCAGGCGGCGGCGCACTTCTCGATCTCGGCACGGGCTTCCGGGAGGATCTTCCCCATCTCCCGGCTCATGAGGGTCGCGTACTCGTCGCGATGCCTGAGCAGCACCTCCCCGGCGCGGGTGAGGAGTCCGCAGCGTTCCGAGAGCGGCCGGGACGCCCAGTCAGGCGCCGCCGTGGCCGAACTGGCCAGGGCCGCGCTGAGCCTTGGTGCCTCCCAAGCGGGGTAATCCTGCAGACGGGTGCCGCTGGCGGGGTCGATACTGGTGAAGTCCATGCTGCTTCCTCCGGGCTCTTGAGCCGCATCATAGCGGTGGCAAAAATTCTGGGCGGTTATCGGGTCACTGACGCCGGGACGGTAATTTTCCGGGGCTTTGGGCAGGCTTACTTGCTCCGACCAGCCTTCCTGGAGCGGCGCTGGCGTTGCCGGAAGCCGGCAACCTTGGCTTTGTTCCCACACGCCGACATGGAGCACCAGCGCCGATCGCCCTTGCGTGAGGTGTCGAGGAAATAGAGGGCGCAGGTGGGCGACTGACATTTCCGGACGAGCTCGGCAAGATCGCTACCGAAGAGCTGCACGGCTTCCCGCGCCAAGGTCACCAGGAGGGCGCTGGCAGGACCGGTCAGTGCTGCAGTCCCATCGCTCTTGAACTGGGGCACCGCCGGGGTACCGGCGGCGATCTCATTCAAAGTCCGCCGCGCTTCCTTGACCTGGGCCCCGCCTTTGCGCCCGGCGAGGGTATAGATCGCCTCGCGCAGGGCTCTGGCTATCAGCAGGTCGCCCGGGGCCGCTTCCGGTACTGATTCCGCCATCCCTGCCGATACTAGCCAACGGACCAGGTCCGCTGGCGTGCCGAGGAGTTCCTGGGGCGCCGGACTGAGCCTGGCCCGCAGGGTGGCGGGAAGGTCGATCACGCTCGAACCCCCGCGGAAGCGGAAGCCATCTCGATCCTCGGGTAGTTCATGGGCGTCCACGTAACCTATTTGACAGGTTTCCTGGCAGGATGGCAAGATACCATCCGTAACCTCTTAAACAAGTTACCAGGAGATCGTTATGAAATTCCGCGGATACGGGAACCTGTTGTACACCGCCACCCTCGCGGTCGCGGGTCTTGGAAGCGCCCACGCCGAGGATCTCGCCTCGCTCCAAGGCACCTGGGTCATGGTCGCTGCCTACGAGATCCATGCCGACGGCACGCGCACCACCAATTATGGAGAGCATCCTGATGGGCGGTTCATGGTGGATGCTGCCGGGCGTTACAGCATGCAAGTCTTCAAAGTCGGTCGTCCGGCCTTCGCCAGCGGCGACAGGGCGAGTGGCACACCGGAGGAATACCGTGCCGCGCTCGTGGGCATCAGCACCCACATCGGCACGGTGACCATCGACTCGGCTCACCACCAGCTCATCTT
>DATIEQ010000025.1:0-2983 GCA_035455665.1 Gammaproteobacteria bacterium
CGATTCCGGCAGGTTGTCGAGACGGATGACCTTGGCCTCGGACATCTCGTGGTAGAAGTCGTTGCCCTCGCGGGTACGCTCGCCGACGCCGGCGAACACGGACAGGCCCGAGTGCTCGGTGGCGATGTTGTTGATGAGCTCCAGCATGTTCACGGTCTTGCCCACGCCGGCGCCGCCGAACAGGCCGACCTTGCCGCCCTTGGCGAAGGGGCACAGCAGGTCGATGACCTTGATGCCGGTCTCCAGGAGCTCCGTGGAACTGGACTGCTCCTCGTAGGAGGGCGCCTTGCGGTGGATGGCCCACTTGGTCTCGGACTTGACCGGGCCGAGCTCGTCGATGGGGTCGCCCAGCACGTTCATGATGCGGCCGAGAGTGGCCTTGCCCACCGGCACCGAGATCGGCGCGCCGGTGCTCTTGGCGCTGAGGCCGCGCTTCAGGCCCTCGGAGGCACCCATGGCGATGGTGCGCACCACGCCGTCACCGAGCTGCTGCTGCACCTCGAGCGTCAGGCCGCCCTCGTCCACCGTCAAGGCCTCGTAGACGGCGGGGATGGCGTCACGCGGGAATTCCACGTCCACCACCGCGCCGATGACCTGGATGATTTTTCCGGAACTCATTGTGTGATCCTCAATGCTCTATCCGTTGATTCTTGGAACCGAATGCTTCGCTCAGACCGCGGCCGCGCCGCCGACGATCTCCGACAATTCCTTGGTGATGCCCGCCTGGCGCGCCTTGTTGTAGACGAGCTGCAGGTTGCTGATGAGGTCGCCGGCGTTGTCGGAGGCGGACTTCATGGCCACCATGCGCGCCGCCTGCTCGCAGGCTGCGTTCTCGACCGCACCCTGGTACACCTGCGACTCCACGTAGCGGGTGAGCACGGAATCCAGCAGTTCGCGGGCCTCCGGCTCGTACAGGTAATCCCAATACTCCGCCAGCTCCTCGTCCTCGATGCCCTGCGTCGGCAGGAGCTGCAGCGCGGTGGGTCTCTGGCTCATGGTGTTCACGAACACGTTGTTCACCAGGAACAGGCGGTCGATCTTGCCGTCCTTATAGGCGTCCAGCATCACCTTGACGGTACCGATCAGGTCGTCCACGTGCGGCGTGTCGCCCAGGTGCGTCGCCTGGGCCAGCACCTTGCCGCCGAAACGGCGGAAGAAACTCACGGCCTTGGCGCCGAGGATGCAGAAATCCACCTCCACGCCCTTGTCCATCCAGGGGCGCACCGCCGCCACCGTGTTCTTGAACAGGTTCACGTTCAGGCCGCCGCACAGGCCGCGATCGGTGGAGATCACGATGAAGCCCACGCGCTTGACCTCGCGCTCCACCATGAAGGGGTGGCGGTACTCGGGATTGGCATGGGCTAGGTGGCCGATCACCTTGCGCATGCGCTCGGCATAGGGGCGCGAGGCCGCCATGCGCTGCTGCACCTTGCGCATCTTGCTCGCCGCGACCATCTCCATGGCCTTGGTGATCTTCTGGGTGCTCCGGATGCTCTTGATCTGCGTCCGGATTTCCTTGGGGCTCGCCATCGTGGTTTATCCGCTGCTCGTTCCGGTTACCAGGCTTGGGTCTTCTTGAACTCTTCGACCGCCTTCTTGAGGCCGGCCTCGATGTCCTTGTCGTAATCGCCGCTCTTGTTGATCTTGTCGCGCAGCGCGGCGGACTTGGAAGCGAAATAACTGTGCATCGCAGCCTCGAAGGCCACGATCTTGTTCACGTCCACGTCGTCCAGGTAGCCCTCGTTGGCCGCGTACAGGGACAACGCCATGTCGGCGATGCTGAGCGGGGAGTACTGCTTCTGCTTCATGAGCTCGGTGACGCGGCGGCCGCGATCCAGCTGCTTGCGGGTGGCCTCGTCCAGGTCCGAGGCGAACTGCGCGAAGGCCGCGAGCTCGCGGAACTGGGCGAGCGCCAGGCGCACGCCGCCGCCCAGCTTCTTGATGATCTTGGTCTGAGCGGCGCCGCCCACGCGCGACACGGAGATGCCGGCGTTGATGGCGGGGCGGATGCCGGAGTTGAACAGGTCGGTCTCCAGGAAGATCTGGCCGTCGGTGATGGAGATCACGTTGGTGGGCACGAACGCGGACACGTCACCCGCCTGGGTCTCGATCACCGGCAGGGCCGTCAGCGAGCCGGTCTTGCCCTTGACCTCGCCCTTGGTGAACTTCTCCACGTATTCCGGGTTCACGCGCGCCGCACGCTCGAGCAGACGCGAGTGCAGGTAGAACACGTCGCCCGGGTAGGCTTCGCGGCCCGGCGGACGGCGTAGCAGCAAGGACACCTGGCGGTAGGCCCAGGCCTGTTTGGTGAGATCGTCATAGATGATGAGCGCGTCCTGGCCGCGGTCGCGGAAGTACTCGCCCATGGCGCAGCCCGAGTAGGGTGCGATGTACTGCATGGCCGCGGACTCGGAGGCGGACGCCGCCACCACGATGGTGTATTCGAGCGCACCCTGCTCCTCGAGCTTGCGCACCACGTTGGCGATGGAGGAGTTCTTCTGCCCGATGGCCACGTACACGCAGAACAGGTCTTTGCCCTTCTGGTTGATGATGGTGTCGATGGCCACCGCGGTCTTGCCGGTCTGGCGGTCACCGATGATGAGCTCGCGCTGGCCGCGGCCGATCGGCACCATGGCGTCGATGGCCTTGAGGCCGGTCTGCACCGGCTGGCCCACCGACTGGCGCGCGATCACGCCCGGTGCCACCTTCTCGATGGGCGAGCTGAGCTTCGCGTTGATCGGACCCTTGCCGTCGATGGGTTCGCCCAGGGAGTTCACCACGCGGCCCAGCAGCTCCTTGCCGACCGGAACTTCCAGGATGCGTCCCGTGGTCTTGACCGGGTCGCCTTCGGAGATGTGCTTGTAGTCGCCCAGCACCACCGCGCCGACGGAGTCGCGCTCCAGGTTCAGCGCCATGCCGAAGGTGTTCTTGGGGAACTCCAGCATCTCGCCGTACTGCGCGGCCTGCAGGCCGTGGATGCGCA
>DATIEQ010000026.1:0-2250 GCA_035455665.1 Gammaproteobacteria bacterium
GGTAAACGGTCAGCTAGCTACGTAGACCCAGACTTCCGTGCCTGAGCGCAGTGTCACTCTGATCCGCTGGTAGGCATCCGTCTCGTAGGCGTCGGCAGCTTCCAGCTCTTTCGGCGTAATCTCGAAGACCACGCCGTCGACTTCGTCCGAGGGCCTGCCGGGCACGAGTATCCGGTGCACCGCCAGGCCGCTCTGGGCCAGCACGGCGGGATCTTTTATCTCGACGGTGGAGAGCCGCCAGCCGGTGACTACGTCAGGGAGGCCCTTGAGCTTGCGGGCGAAGTTCGCGAGTTGGACGGATTCTTGTTGCAGAGTCCCGTAAGAAAAAAGGTGCTCGCTGTACGACACCGTCATGGCGGGTCAGGAGCCGGTGCGCTCTCTAGGTAGGGTGCGCAGCAGGTCTTCCACGGCCACGGTCGCCACCAGCACGTCCTCGCCCTCCTCCGCCGGCTCGGAGACGAGCCAATCCTGGCGCGGCGGCTGCTTAGCGCCGAGGGCGGCGAAGTCGAACAGCGTCGGATCCGCGAGGTGCGAGGGAGAGGCGTTCTGCAGGGCGGTGAAGATGGAGTTGCCGCGGCCCGGGAACTTGCGCTCCCAGTCCAGCAACATGGCCTTCACCGCCTTGCGCTGCAGGTGCTCCTGGGAGCCGCAGAGATTGCAGGGGATGATGGGGAATCCCCGCAAGGCCGCGTACTTGGCGATGTCGCGCTCTTCCACATAGGCGAGCGGCCGGATCACCACGTGGCGGCCGTCGTCCGAGAGCAGCTTGGGGGGCATGGCCTTGAGCTTGCCGGCGTAGAACAGGTTCAGGAAGAAGGTCTCCATGATGTCGCCGCGGTGATGGCCGAGGGCGATCTTGGTGACGCCGTTCTCGGCGGCATACTTGTAGAGGGCCCCGCGGCGCAGCCGCGAGCAGAGCCCGCACATCGTCTTGCCTTCCGGCACGACACGCTTCACCACGCTGTAGGTGTCCTGCTCCAGGATGCGGAAGGGCACGCCGACGGACTGCAGGTATTCCGGCAGCACCTGTTCGGGGAAATCCGGCTGCTTCTGGTCCAGGTTCACGGCGATGAGCTCGAAGGGGACGGGCGCGCACTCCTTGAGCTTCATGAGTATGTCGAGCAGGGTGTAGGAATCCTTGCCGCCCGAGAGGCAGACCATCACCCGGTCGCCCGCCTCGATCATGTTGAAATCCTGGATAGCGCTCCCCGCCTGACGGCGCAGACGCTTCTCCAGCTTTTTCTGATTTACGGATAGCTTCTTCATGAGGCGCATATTTTACCCTGTAAAAACGCGTCTTTTGCTTCCTGGCGGCGTTGCGTCCGGCCTCAAAATCCTCACGTACAGTAGGAGTACGCTCCGGTTTCTCGGCCGTCCGCGCCTTGCCAGTAAGCAAAATCCATCGTTTTTACTCTACCCCCCAGGAACTAAGCACCCAGTTTGAACGCTGCAATAAATATCGGAGTGCGTGGGTCTATCTCACGAACGTCAGGAGAGAACTGGATGAGATGGAAAGCGTGGCTTGGAACTGCA
Source organism: Gammaproteobacteria bacterium (assembly GCA_035455665.1). Classification (GTDB taxonomy): domain Bacteria; phylum Pseudomonadota; class Gammaproteobacteria; order Natronospirales; family REEB76; genus DASUBN01. The sequence continues at coordinate 1,534 of DATIEQ010000026.1, forward strand.
TTAGGGCTAGCCTTCATGGGTAACGCCATGGCCGCGCCCCAGACCATCACCAGCGGCCCCGAGCGGGTGAGCTTGCTCGAGCTCTACACCTCGGAAGGCTGCAGCAGCTGCCCGCCGGCGGAAGCCTGGCTCTCGGGCCTGCTCGACGATTCCCGCCTCTGGAAGCAGCTCGTGCCCGTGGCCTTCCACGTGGACTATTGGGATGACCAAGGTTGGCGCGATCCCTTCGACAGCCCGGAATACACTGACCGGCAGAAGCGCCTCGGCGGCGCGGTGATATACACGCCCGAGTTCATGGTGGATGGCAGGGAATGGGACAACTGGTTCAACCACTGGCCGCTCAGCCTGCCCGCTCCGACGAAAGCCGGTGTCTTGAGCCTCACAGCGGACGGCCGCCGCATCACGGCGCACTTCATCCCGTCCGCCCCCGTCGGCGGTGGTCTCGATATCCAAGTGGTGCTGCTCGCCTTCGGTGTGGACGTGCCCGTGGGCGCGGGCGAGAACCAGGGCGCGACCCTGCGCCACGACTTCCTGGTGGTGAGCGATGTCAAAGGGAATCTCAGGCTCAATAAAGACAGCTATGACGCCTATCTCACCCTGCCACCGGCCGTGACGGCGAAGGCTGTGCGTTATGCCTTGGCGGGATGGGTATCGGCTAGCGATGACGCTGCACCTATACAAACTGTTGGCGCGTGGTTAGCTGATTCTCTAAATTAA
>DATIEQ010000027.1:0-3545 GCA_035455665.1 Gammaproteobacteria bacterium
GAGCGTCTGGATATCCATGACGTGGCGGGTCTGGTGCGCTACGCGCTGAAGAGCGGCCTGATCAGCGGCTAAGCCGTGCGGTACCTCAGTGCCCGGCGCCGCCGTACTTGAGTTCGCCGGCGGTGATCGCGAGGGGCAGCCTGTTCTGCGGCGGCGGCAGCGGACAGGTGGCGTAGACGCTGAACACGCAGGGCGGGTTGTAGGACTTGTTGAAGTCGAGCACGGTCTTGCCGTTCACCGGCGGCTTCACGTACATGAAGCGCCCGGCGCCGTAAGTGTCCTTGCCGTTGGTCTTGTCGCCGAACATCACGAAGTAATCGGTCTCGCCGGTCTCGAGCACCGTGTCCAGGCGGTAGTCTTTGCCATCCAGCGTGAAGCTGAGCGCGCCGGGCGAGCCCATCTCCTCCGGCACGCCGAACACGTCCACGATGGAGACCTTGCGGCCGGGAGGATAAGCCTCGAAGCGTGCCTCGAAGCGCCAGGCCGGGTCCAGGGGGAAGTACTGCAGGCCCTTGAAGTGCACCCGCGTGTCCGCGGCGGTGTCCTTCACGCGCACGCCGTAGCGGCCGCCGGAGCGCTCGATGGCGTAGAAGCTCAAACTGCCGCGGGTCAGCACGGTGGGTGTACCGTCGAGATCCGTCACGAGCGTCAAGGTCGAGACGGGTTTGCCGCCGCTCAGGATGCCGGCGCCGGGTGCGGCGCTGAAACTGACCGCGCCTTTCGCGAGGGTGAAGCTGCCGGCGAGGGCGGGCAGGCCGCCCTCCGCCAGCACCAGCTCGTTGCCGGCGCCGCTGCCGAGGCGGTTCTCGCCTTGCTTGAGCCAGTAGAGGCCGGCGAGCGTCGCCCAGCCGTCCGGTCCGGCGACCCGGTCGAGGCGCATCGCGCGCCAGTCCTGGATTTCCTTCTGGTAGTCCACGGAGACCGCCTCGGGTGCGTGCCGGCCGCAGGCGGCGGAGATGATCGTGAGCAGTGCTAGCGCGCTCAGTCTGGTCAGCCGCATCATGCTGCACCGGCGGTGTCGGGGACGAGAGTGTAGCAAAACCATCCGCCGTCACTTTGGGTGAATTACCCAGGAGGTCCGGAACTTCCTGCGGTAATCTCCCGTCCAACGCGGGTTGGCTAAGAGCCGCGGCTGCGACAGAATAAGCCGCGCCGAACGACCCCTAATCAATGCGCGACTTTATCTCCTACATGCATGACCCACGCATCACCGTTTACGTCTGTGCCGCGCTGCTGGCACTGCTCACCACGCCGGCCTGGGCCGAGGAACCGGGCACGGTGGAGCTCGGCGCCGTGCAGGTGACCGCGACGCCGCTCCCGGAGGCGCTCGATCGCGTGCCCCAGAGCGTCGACGTCATCACCCGCGACGAACTCAAGGCGCTCGGCGCCACCGATCTTCATACCGCGCTGTCCCTCGTGGCGGGCCTGGACGTGGCTCCGGGCGGCGACGGCGGCCCGGCGAGCGCCGTCCCCGAGTTCCAGGGCCTGCGCGAGTTCGACGCCTTCCTGCTCCTGGTGGACGGCGTGCCGGTGGGCGGCGCCTTCAACCCGGACCTCGCCAGCATCGACCTCAACGGCGTGGACCACATCGAGGTGATCCGCGGCTCGGCGCCGGTGAAGTACGGCGCCACCTCCTTCGTGGGCATCATCAACGTCATCCACGTGAAGGCGGGCAAGCCCGGCAGCGAAGCCCAGGCGTCGTTCGGTTCCCATGGGAGTCACAGCGTCGGGATCACCACGCCCGTGAACAGCGACGGACCGGTGAAGCAGAGCGTGATCGCCGATTACACGCGGCAGAGTTATTCCGACCCGCGCGCCGGCTGGGACCGTTCCCACCTGCTGTACCGTGCAGCCGTGGAGACCGATGGCAACGCGTTCCGCCTGGATGTCGACACCCTGATGCTGCGCGCCGTGCCCGCGAGCCCGATCCCCCTGGCGCCGGGCGCTACCCAGCTCACCTCCCTCGTGCCAGCGGACAGCAACGAGAACCCGAGCGACGCCCGCATGGACGAGGACCGCACGGGTATCACGTTGTCCGACGACGCGGTGCTTGCGTGGGCTCAATGGACCACCACCTTCGCGACGACCTTCACCCATCAGCGCAACATCCGCGGCTTCCTGCGCGCGGACCAGCTGACCGACAACGGCCTGCCGAACGCCGACGGCTTCAACCAGAGCCAGGACCGTACCGACATCTACGCCGACAGCCACCTCACCTTCCCGCTGGCCGATGACCTGGAATTGGTCACGGGCCTGAGCCTGCTTGAGGGGAGCGGTTCCCAAGCGAGCTCCAACTTCGAGTACTTCGTGCACCTGGACGGCGCCGGTGCGCCGCCCAGCACCGCGGCGCCGGTGGACGAACAGACGCGGCTCGACGACCGACGCACGTTCAGCGGTATCTATGCAGATCTCGACTGGGCATTCGCGCCGCGCTGGGACCTTGAGCTCGGCGCCCAGCTCAACCACGACGTGGAGAGCACGGATACGGCGTTCCTCTCGAGCGACCCGGCGCTGCCGGCGCAACTCGACGGCGACCATCGCAGCGACACGCGTTGGTCAGGCATCGTGGCGCTCAGCTACCAAGCCTGGCAGCAAGGCGCCGACGACCTGATCGCCTACGGTAACTACCGCAACACCTTCAAGCCCGCCGCCATCGACTTTGGGCCTGAGGCGGAGCCGGATATCCTCGAGCCCGAGATCGCCCAACAGTATGAGATTGGCTTGAAGGGACACCTGTTCGACGGGCGCCTGGACTGGGAGACGAGCGCCTTCCTCACCAACATGAACAACACCGTGGTCGCGGTGGACACGGGCGGCGCGCCCGGCATCGCGAACGGCGGCCAGCAGCGCTTCAAGGGTATCGAGCTCGAGACCGACTGGCGTTTCGCCACTGACTGGCACTGGCAGCTCGCCTATAGTTATCACGACGCCACCTACCGCAACTTCCTGCACGACACCGACGGCACGCCGGCCGGCCTGGTGCAGGACGCGGGCAAGCGCCTCGAGCTCTCGCCCCTGGATCTCTTCTCCACGGGGCTGTTCTACACGCCCGACCGCGGTCTCACCCTGAACGCGGTGTTGCGTTACACGGGCAGCCGCTATTTCGATCCGGAGAACACGGTGCAGGCCGGAGCGTTCACCACCTTCGACGCAGGCCTGGGCTACCGCTTCGGTTCCTGGAGCCTGAACCTTGAGGGCCGCAACTTGAGCGATCGCCGCGACCCGGTGGCCAACAGCGAGCTCGGCGACAGCCAGTCCTATCTCCTGCCAGCCCGCTTCGTGGAGCTCTCCGCTACGTTCGTTTGGTGAACCGCGGAGCAGTCGCCGCCTAGACCAGATGAACCAGGTTATCGAGAGCCAGGACCACGATCAGCAGCCAGGTGAGGCTCGTGCCGGCGAGGCGCCCGGGCGTGAGCGCGCTCGACTGCATGAGGCCGTAGGCGTGCAGCAGGCGGCCGACGATGAGCGTGACGCCCGCCACATGCAGGAACCAGGGTGCGCTGCCGTGCATCTCGAGGAACAGCATCAGGATCAAGGCGATCGGG